>NZ_MJYA01000029.1:0-22327 GCF_001763075.1 Campylobacter sp. BCW_4321
GACAAAAATAATTTTAGATAGTGGTTTTAAACCTGATAAATAAAAAGGATTAATATGTGTAAAGATCAAGAATATATAGAGCAAAGAAAGGTTTTATGGGAAAAAAGTTTTGAAGCCTTTAAAGATGATAAAGTGTATCAAAAAGAACAACTTGAACTTGCAGAAGCAGGAATTAATGATGGCTTAGAGGAGGATTAATTATATAATTTCAGTCAAAATTGTAAAATATAACAAAAAATAATTTTACTCATAAATATTTAGTCTTAGCTAGAAACCAATTTTAGATATTATTGATTTATCTGTATATAATCACAATATCAAAGAAAAAAGTAGAATTTCTTTATAATATAATTTAAGCACCATTATATTGTTCTAATAATCTTCTAAAATAATATAAATTACTTTGAGTTTGATTATTTAGTGAATTTTTGTTAATCTCGCACCGCTTATTGCAAAAAACTGCGATATTACAAAAATACTTTTCAGCATTTTCTATACATCCACCTTTGCTTAATATTTGAGAATACAAATCGTTAGTAGATGATTTAAAATTCTTACTATCGCTATATCCTAATTTTTTATAAAAATTTGTTTTGCTATTTTTACTATTATCTACAAAATGAAATCTAAGCCAATCTTCAAAATCACCAAGAGTAAGAAATAAATGCTTGTCTTTTGAATTTTTTATATGTTTTATAAGTTTTTCTAAAATTTTCAACTCGCTAGTATCACTTTTTGCTCTATCTAGATCCATTACAATAATAAGCTTATCAACATAAGGTGCTTTTTCTATTTTATAAAGAATGTTTTTATATGAATTATTATTTTTTAAATTTTTTACATCTATTTTAACATTATCATAATTTAGATATTTAAAAAGAGAATTAAAATAATCTTCTTCTGTTTTACCTTCGCACCAAATCTGTATACTGGGCTTTGTTTTTTTATTCATCATAAAGCCCTTTCAAATAATCAATATATGCTTTTTTCTTTTCGCTTCTAATATCATAATCATAGTAAGTTCTTATCTTGCTCTCTAGGTGTTGATCTTTTTGAATTAAAAATATTTGTTGAGAATTTAAAAAACTTACATCAAACAATAAAACATTATGAGATGAAACAATTAATTGTCCATTATGATTTTCTTCTGTATTGATAAGATTGTTAAATATAAGTATTAAAGCTAAGGTACTTATTGAAGAATCTAATTCGTCAATAAAAATAATTTTTCCTTCCTTGATAATTTGGGTTATTTTATCTGCAAAATATACTATTTTTTTAATACCTTCTGATTCTATTTGATAATTAAATTTCTTTCCATTGCGTATAAAAAAGATTTCATATATATTTTTTTCATCTTTTTTATACTTTTTAAACTCAAAATCTTTTATGGTTTTATCCAATAATTGAAAAACCTCCAAAATGCTTTCTTTATGTTCTAAAAAATATTGCTTTTTATTTTCTTCAAATTCAAAATTGTATTTTTTTGAATAGTTACTATTCATATAAACTTCAATATTGTTTATAAGATTTATAAATATTTCTTTTTGCTCTATTTCAAAATCTTTTAAGAAATAAAAAATATTTTCACTAAGCTTTCTTGAAAAGAACATCCCTAGCTGTTCATTTTCTTTTTTGCTATAAATATCAAAAGTAGCCCTCTCATTTTCGAATTTGTATATAATTTTATTATTTTTCAAAAAAGTTTCTTTCAGAACATATTCTTTATTAAACTCTATAGAATAGGCAAAAATATTTTTACTATTATCAGACAGTTCAATATTTAATTTTACAGAATTTGAATTTTTATTAAAAGCATTGTCTACTAAATGCTCTCTTAGTGTATGAGAAAAACCATACTTAATTATATTTAGTAAAATTTTAACACCTATAAAAAAATTTGTTTTTCCACTAGTATTTTTCCCGAAAAATACTGCTGATTTCATAGGTTTCCCAACTTGCGATAAATTAAAATTATACTCATATTTTGTATTTTTCAACTTACTTTTTGGTTTTGCTGTAAAATCAACAATTTGTGTTTCTATTCCAAAAGAATACAAACCAGATATTTCTATTTTTCTTAACATAATATTTTCCTTTTATGTTATTATAAAGCATTGATAGTTAATATAAACATAAAATATGTTTATATTTAAAATACATAATTTTAAAGCCTATTTTAATAATTTTTATAACATAAAGAATTAAGGATATGAAAATAAATTAATAAAAATACATTTTTGATCAAGGTAAAACAATGAATAACTTAGCAAATTTCAGTATTTTACTTTCATGAGCATATAAAAAACTAAATCCACAAAAATATATTTCTTCTTAAATGATTTAATTAAAAATATTTTGAAATACTATTAAGAATAAAATAAGTTATTATGAAGTTCTTTGAATTTAATTATAATAATTATGGCTTCGAAGAAAACTAAAGTATAAACACTATAAAAGAAGATATTCCCTATAAGAAAATACTACTGATTTTATAAGCTTTCTGGTAGGTATAATATCTATTTATAATTATATAAAATTAAAACATAAAATTTTTATGCATTTATAAGCTATAAAGTCTATTTTTGATATATTTATGATGTATTTTTAAATAAAGGTTTTCTATGAGTGCAAACGAAACTACTTTTGAAATCATCTTAGAAAAATTAAAAAAAGCAAATTTAAACACTAGATCGAAGGGATCTATGTTTGAAAAACTTTCAAAACATCTTTTAAAAGAAAAAGATACAGCAAATATTTATAAAAATATTTATCTTTGGGATGAATGGGATAAAAAAAATGGGCAAGATTGTGGTATAGATTTAATCATTCAAACAAAAGATGATGATTATATTGCAGTACAATGTAAATTTTATGAAAGCTCAAAAGTAGATTTAAAAGATTTAAGCACTTATTTTACTAAATTACAAAGTGGAGTAGGGGAGATTAAATTTAGCAAAGGTATTATCATAAGCACTAGCGATCTTACTCAAAACGCTAAAAAAGAGATAGAACAAATTTCAAAAAATATACCTATAGAATTAATCACACTAGAAGATTTTTTAAATTCAAACATCAGTTGGGATAAATTTGATCCAAACAATTCTTTAGAATTGCCAATTATTGCAAAGAAAAAACCAAGAGAACATCAAATACAAGCCATAAATAACACCAAAGAATATTTTGCAAACAAAAACAACACAAGAGGCAAGCTCATCATGGCATGCGGTACAGGTAAAACTTTTACCTCATTAAAAATTATAGAAGAAATTACTCCTAAAAATTCTATTGTTTTATTTTTAGCTCCTAGTATAGCTTTAGTAGGGCAAACATTTAGAGAATATTGTAAAGAAAAGACAGATGATTTTGTTGCTTCTATTGTGTGTTCAGATAGTAAATCAGGTAAAAGCGTTGAAGATGATATAGATATTTTAGAATTGCCTATTCCTGCTTCTACTGATACTCAAAGCATTAAAAAGGCTTATGATATAGCTAAAAAAGACAACAAAAGATTTATCATCTTTTCTACTTATCAAAGTGTTGAAAAAATCATGCAAGCTCAAAAACAAAACGATCTAGATGAAATTGATCTAATCATTTGCGATGAAGCTCACAGAAGCGTAGGAAATCTGTATTCAGGTAAAGAAAAAGATAAATTAAATACCTTTACTCTATGCCATAGCAATGAAAATATCAATGCTAAAAAAAGAATTTATATGAGTGCTACTCCAAAGATTTATTCTAGTTCTCAAAAAAGCAAAGCTTTAGAAAATGATAATGAAGTATTTTCCATGGATGATGAAGAAATTTTTGGAAATGAAATTTATAGTATTAATTTTAGAGAAGCAGTTGAAAAAGACTTGCTTACTGATTATAAAGTTATCATTTTAGCCATCAAACAAGAAGGCATTGCAAATATAGCAAATACAGCCATAGCAAAATTAAAAGATGAGAAAAATGTAGATGAAAAATATGTAGATATTGATTTTGTATCTAAAATCATAGGTACGCATAAAGGTTTAGCAAGAAATGATTTAGTTGCTCTTGATGAAAATAACCAAATAGATAATGACTTTTTAGAAGAAATGGATAGTAATCTTTCAAGAAGAGTAATAAATTTTTGTAAAAGCATAAGAGATTCAAAAAATATAAGCAATTCTTTTAAAATCATTATGCAATGTTATGATGAAGCATTGAAAAAAGATTCTTTTAAAAATCTTAATATAAGCATAGATCATGTTGATGGAACTATGAACTCCAATGTAAGATTAAATAAATTAAACAATCTTAACTCTCCAAAAGAAAATACTTGTAATATATTAAGCAATGCAAGATGCTTAAGCGAAGGTGTGGATGTGCCTGCTTTAGATAGTGTAGTATTTTTTGATGGAAGAAATTCTATGGTGGATATAATCCAATCAGTAGGTAGGGTAATGAGAAAAGCTCCAAATAAAAAAACAGGCTATATCATACTGCCTTTAGCATTAAGCGAAAACGAGCTTTCAAATTTAGATGAAGCTATAAAAAATACCAATTTTTTAAATATATGGAATATATTAAAAGCTCTAAGAAGCCACGATGATACTTTGGTGGATGAAGCTGTATTTAAGGAAAAGATTAAAATAGCAGTAGCTGATTATGTAGGAGATGATAATTCATCAAATAATACAGATAAAAGCTATGAGCCAAGCTTGTTTGATAGCTTTACTCTGAGCGAACTTGCAAATACTCTATATAATGCCATACCAACTAAACTTGGCGATAAAGGTTATTGGCAAAGCTTTAGTGCAAAAACAGCCAAAATAGTAGAAAAATTAAACATTAGATTAAATGCTATTTTTAAAGAACACCCTGAAATTTTAGAAGAATTTTTAACCTCCTTAAAAGAAAACATTCACCCAAATATCAAAGAAGATGAAGCCATAGATATGATATGCTCTCATATTATAACTAAACCTATATTTGATATTTTATTTGATAAAAATATGGATGATAATCCTATAGGAAAAGCTCTTGATGAAGTAAATCAAAAGCTAAATACTTTTGGCTTAGAGATGGAAGAAACTAAATCTTTAAAAGCCCTTTATAAAAGCGTAGAAGAAAGTGTAAAATTAGCAAAAAGTCAAAAAAGCAAACAAGAACTTATTAAAAATTTATACGATACCTTCTTTAGATCAGCTTTTAAAAAACAAGCTGAAAAATTAGGTATAGTTTATACTCCTATGCAAGTGGTTGATTTTATACTTCATTCTGTCAATGAGCTTTTAAAAAGACATTTCAATACAGATTTTAACGATGAAAATGTAAAAATCTTTGATCCATTCACAGGCACAGGAAGTTTTATTACAAGATTATTAAGCAAAGAAAATAATTTAATTAGCGATGAAAATTTCAAAAACAAATACGAGAATGGAATTTTTGCTCAAGATATTATCTTACTTGCTTATTATATAGCGCTTATTAATATCACTCAAACGGGTAATGAAAGGATAAATGCCTTAGACAAATTCAAACACATAGCCCTAGCTGATAGTCTTGATTATTTAGATAAAAAAATACAAGATAATGGTTTATTTGCTTTAGAATTTAAAGATTTAGAAGAAAATAAAAAGATTAAAGACTTAATAGCCAATGAAAAAATAAAAGTTATCATAGGCAATCCTCCTTATTCAGCTGGAGCAAGTAGTGCAAATGATAATAATGCAAATATTTCTCACCCAAATTTAGAAAAACGCGTCAAAGATACTTATGGCAAAGAAGCAAGTGCTAAATTTGGTAATTCAACAAGAGATACACTAATCCAAGCTTTGCGTATGGCAAGTGATAAAATAGAAGATAATGGCATTATAGGTTTTGTGGTAAATGGAGGCTTTATAGATGCAACAAGTGCTGATGGCTTTAGAAAATGCGTAGCTAAAGAATTTAGCGATATTTATATCTTAAATTTAAGAGGAAATCAAAGAACTTCAGGTGAAACTTCAAGAAAAGAAGGTGGAAAAATATTTGATAGTGGTTCAAGAGCAAGTGTGGCTATAGTATTTTTTATAAAAGATACGAGCGTTAAAACAAATAAAATTCATTATTATGATATAGGAGATTATCTAGATAGACAAACTAAGCTTGATAAATTAGAAAATTTTAAAAGTGTATTAAATGTGCCTTTTATAAATATAATTCCAAACGAAAAAGGCGATTGGATCAATCAAAGAGGAGAGGACTTTGATAATTTAATGCCTTTAAAAAGCGATAAAAATGAATATGGAATTTTTGTTATAAATTCCACAGGTGTAGTAACTGGGCGCGATAGCTGGGTTTATAATTTTTCTAAAGAAAAGCTTGCAAATTCTATGCAAAAATGCATAGCTACTTATAATGAAGACTTAGCTAAATTTGATCATCAAGCCTTTTTAGAAAAAAATAAAAATGTTAAAAATTCTGAGCTTTATAAAGAGTTAAGCGATAAAGACATAAGCATAGATAATACTAAAATAGCTTGGACTAGAGCTTTAAAAAAAGATTTTATAAATAATGAAAAAATTAAAGAATTTAATCAAGAAAATATAAGAGAAATTTCTCATCGTCCCTTTACTAAAGAATATCTTTACTGGGAAAAAACTTGGAATGAAGAACAATCTCAATTAACAAAATTTTTCCCTAAAAATACAGATGAGAATTTGTTGATACTAACAAGCTTAATGGTGACTAAAGAATTTTCATCTTTTATAGTAAATTCTATAGCCGACTATCAAACTTTGGCCAACACTCAAATTTTTTCGCTTTATTTTTATCAAGAAGATGGAAGCAAAGAATACGCTATAAGTGATTTTGCTTTAGATGAATTTAAAAAACAATTACAAGATGAAACTATAAACAAAGAAGATATTTTTTATTATATCTATGCGATATTTCATCATAAAAGTTATTTGGAAAAATACAAATTTGAACTTTCAAAAGAAGCCCCAAGAATACCTATAAGTAAAGATTTTAAAAACTTAAGCGTTTTGGGTAAAAAACTAGCCACTTTGCACCTAAATTATGAAAACAATGAAATGTTTAAAGAAGTAGAATTTAAAGATGGAGTTTTAGCTGATATTAGCAATGATGAGTTTTATAAAGTTACTAAGATGAAAAAACTAGGAAATGATATTTTTTATAATCAAAATATCACTATAAAAAATATACCTAGCAAAGCTTTTGAATATAAAATCAATGGCAAAAGTGCGATTGATTGGATTATCGATAGATACCAAATAAGCATAGATAAAAAAAGCTTGATAGAAAACAATCCAAATGATTATCAAGGCGGTAAATACATTTATGAACTTCTTTTAAAAATCATTGATTTATCTATAAAAAGCGTTGATTTGATAAATGAGATTAGTAAAATGGAGTGTGAGTGATGGGTATAGATAAGGAAACATTAAAAAATAAAGTTGTTAATCTATTAAGACAATATTCTCTCTCAAACGAAAGTGCAATAGCAATAGCAATAGATGGGGAATGGGGTGTAGGTAAATCCTATATGTATCATAAAATAATAGAAGAAGAAATAAAAGAAGTACTGAAGATAACTCCCATATATACTTCAGTTTTTGGAAAAAAAGATGAAAATGAGATTATTAAAGATTTAATATCTCAATTTTTAACAATAGAAAATAAAAATGTAGATGGTATAAGAAATCTTATACAGGGAACATTTAAACTTTTTGGTAAAAACATAGATATGGATTTGTTATTTAAATTTTTTAGAAAAGAACATATGGGCAATACTATTATATGTATTGATGATTTTGAAAGATTATCAGATAAAATTCCGGTGCAAGATATTTTAGGATTGATTTCTGAGCTTAAAGAAAATAAAGGTTGTCATGTTATTCTACTTTATAATAGTTCAAAAATAAACACAAATTCTCAAGAACAATTTAATAATTATATAGAAAAGATAGTGGATGTAACTTATAATTATACTCCATATCCTTTTGATCAATTAGAATTATTAAAAGGTTTATTAAAATATCCACTTTATACCGAAAATTTCCCACAAGAAGAAGTGGAAAAATACTTATCGAATATAAAAATAAAAAATAAAATAGATGAATTAAAATTAATAAATTTACGCGAGATAAAAAAAATTATTTATTGCTTTAATGAATATTTTGAAGGTTTGGATAATGAATATTTAAAAGATGAATATACGCGAGTCTTGTTTGTTAATATCATATTTTACTGTATGGTAAATGCTAAATTGGTAATTAAATTAGAAGATGAATTGTCTACAATATCTCAAAAAGATACTGATTCAATTTCGAAGATTAAAAATGAATTACGTTTATGTGGTATGAAAGAAGACCCAAAAAATGGAATATTAAATTTTAAACCTATTGATGGAAATTTTATTAGATCGTTTGTAAATGTTATTAAAAAATATCAAAAAAATAATTTTTTTGATTTCCGATTTAGTAATCGGTATGAGGATAAATCCTTTGTTAAAAGTGAAGAGGAATTAATTTCAAAACTCTTTGAGTTAGCTCAAGAATATAAAAACAATAAAAATAAAATATCTGGAGAAGATAATGAGTGATATTAAATCAATAAATGATTTATTTGGGTTAAATTTTGTAATTCCATCTTATCAAAGAGGTTACAGATGGGATAAAACACAAGTTGAAGATTTATTAGAAGATATATGGAATTTTTGTGAAAAAGAGGATGATAAGAAAGACAGTTTTTATTGTTTACAGCCGATTATTGTAAAAAAATACGAACAAGATGAAAAAAAATATAAATTAGTTGATGGACAACAAAGACTTACTACTATACATATGATTCTTTCTCATTTTAAAGTATATATGGATGATAGTAGATATGAATCATTTAAAATAGAATATGAAATTAGAAAAGATAGTAAAGATTTTTTAGAAAATATACAAGAAAAACACAAAACAAATGAAAAAGAATCAAATATTGATTTTTATTATATGAGCGAGGCTTATGAATATATTGAAGAATGGTTTAGTAAAAATAACAACAGAAGGCAAGAATTTTTTAGAATTTTAACATCGCAAAATAATATAGCAAAAAATGTGAGAATTATATGGCATGAAATAGAAGATAATGAAGATGAAAGGGAAGTATTCTCAAGAATAAATAGCGGAAAGATTCCATTAACTAATGCCGAATTAATCAAAGCCTTATTTTTAAATAGCAATAACTTTAAAAAAGAAGAAGTTGATTTAAGACAAATTGAAATTTCTAAAGAATGGGATGAAATGGAATATGCCTTACAAAACAACGAATTTTGGAGATTTTTAACTAGCGATGAAGATTATCCAGCAAGAATAGAACTTTTGTTTAAAACTTACTACAATAATGCATATAATAATCCAACAGATAAAGATCCTTGTACAATCTATAGATTTTTTGCTAATGAACTTAAAAGCGATAATAAACTTAAAATTTTAGATGAAATTTGGCTAGAAGTTAAAAAAATATTTTTAACATTTAAATATTGGTATGAAAATCATAAGTTATATCATTTAATAGGCTATTTAAATGTTTTAGAAAACAAAGAAAGCGAAAAATCACTAGTTAGTCTTTATAAAGAATCTTCAAAAAAGAGCAAAGAGGATTTTATGCTATTTATAGAGGAGCAAATTAGTAAACATATAAAAGTAAAAAATATAAACGAAATAAAGGAAATGAGCTATGAAGATGATAAAAATGAGATAAAGAAGATATTATTGCTATTTAACATAGCTACATACTTAGAGAGTGATATAAGATTTTCATTTGATAAATATATATCAGAAAAATGGAGTTTAGAACACATAAATCCTCAAAGCGGATTTACTATAAAAAACGAAGATGAAAGAAAACAATGGGTAAAAGATATTATTAATATTTTAAAATTACTCAATAATTCAAATGAACAAACAAATTTATTATTAAATAAAATTAAAAAAGTAATTAATAATCCAAATGAAAAAATTGGTGATAAAAAATTTGCTGATATAACTAATAATATTTTTGAATATTTTGGTTCCGAAGATAAGCATAGCATAGCTAATTTGACCTTGCTTTCGCTTGATACAAATAGCAAGCTTAGCAATCATATATTTGCTATTAAAAGGAATAGATTAAAAGATGATGAAAAAACTGGAAAATTTATCCCTTTATGTACTAAAAATGTGTTTATGAAATATTATAGTGAAAATTTTGACGATGCAAAAAATATTTATTTTTGGACTAGTAGTGATCAAGATTCGTATTTAAAAGCTATTGAAGAAAAAATCAAAGTTTTTATAAAAAATGGAGAATAACAATGCTTAAAAATATTACCAATTTTAAAGAATTAATTGAGGAATATCAAATTAAAATTCCTATTATACAGAGAGATTATGCACAAGGAAGAATTGAGGCTAGTATTATTAGGGATAAATTTTTAGACAATATTCTTGTGCACTTGAACAACAACAAAGAAATGTGTTTAGATTTTATTTATGGAAGTGTTAAAAATGATGTTTTTTTGCCGCTTGATGGGCAACAGAGACTGACTACTATTTTTTTACTTTATTGGTACTCCGGAAAAAAGGAAGATAAAGAAATAGATTTTTTAAAAAAATTTACTTATGAAACTAGAGCTAGCTCAAGAGAGTTTTGTCAAAAATTAATACAAGAAGAATTTAATACTTTTGAAGATAGTGATAAATTATCTGAAAAAATTAAAAACAGTAGTTGGTTTTTATATTTTTGGGATAATGATCCTACTATTAAATCTATGCTAGCAATGATAGATGATATACATAAAAAATTTAACAACGAAGAATTCTTTGATAAACTAGAATTACTTAAATTTCATTTTATTAAACTAGAGAATTTTAATTTAGATGATGATTTGTATATAAAAATGAATGCTAGAGGTAAAAAATTAACAGATTTTGAAATTTTTAAAGCAGAATTTGAAAAATTTCTAATTAGTAATAAGAAAAATCTCTTCAAAGAGTATTTTATAAAAAATATTGATGGCGAGTGGACAGATTTGTTTTGGAGATTAGGTTTTAAAAATAAACACTATTTGATAGATGACGCTTTTATGAATTTTTTTTATTTTATCAGTGAAATGCTTCATGTAAAAAATAAAGAAAAAACAACAGTTATTGATTTTGAAAATATGAAAAAAAACATTAGCAAACTGATCGAAAATGTATATTTAAATGATGAAAATATTGATTTCTTCTTTAAAGCCATTAAATACTTAGAAAATATAGCTAATTTTAACAAGGAAAATCTTTCAGATAATTTTGAAAAAAATAAATTAGCCTTATTTGATAAATATCCAGATTTATTAATAAAAGTGATTAATAATGATAAGGGTAATCTGATTAATTTACAGCAAAAAATATTATTATTCATCATTATTAGTAATTTTGTAGAAAATGAAGGCAATATTAATGTTGTAAATTTATTAGATAAACTTAGAATTGTAAGAAATTTAACTCAGAGAATTAGAGCTTTAAAGCAAGGTAAAATAGATTATACTGCTACTTTATCTTATGAAAAATTATATTATATATTAAATTTGTCTTTAGTTAATGCAAAAGAAAATATATACACCTACCTAATCAATAATGAAGTAAAATTAACAAATACAGATATAAGCAAAGATTCATTGGATCAAGAAGTATATAAAGCAAAATATATACAAAATGACAATAATTTAAAATGCACCATTCAACAATTAGAAGATTATAAATACATCTGTGGAGATTTATCTTTCTTTTTATTTGAAGATAAAGAATTATTGAAATTTGCAAGTGATAATATTACTAAAATTTTTACTAGCAAAACCCATTTAATTATTAGATCTTTACTGACCATAGAAGACTATGCAAAATATATTGGTTTTGCTGGCTCTGGTTCAAAATATTACTTTGGTGTTGATAATAAATGGGAAATTTTATTAACCAAGAATAATCAAAATGATATGGAAGATTACACAGACTACCTTGGCTTATTTTATCAGTTCTTTAAAAAATATAAATCTATTAAGGATGAGTTTTTAGATTATGATTCAAATGAAATATTAGAACAGTTAATTTTGGATTATCTTAACAATAAAGGTAATATAAACTATACCAGTTGGGTTTATTATTTTATTAAACATGGAGATAAAATATTTAACAATACAGAAAAAAGGAAAAAAAATTATTTTGTTTGGTATGATGAAGAAAATTTTAATATAGATAAGATGTATGGTGAAACAATGGGTAGCAAATATGTAAATACTTATGTAAAAATATTATCTGAAATAAGTAATATCCATTTGATAGAAGATGAACAAAGATCTGAATATATTAAAATTACCGATAAAATAGAAATAACATCATGTAATAAAAATGGGTGGCTTTTAAAATTAAATGATAAATTTATTGTAGAAAATATAAATAGTGATTTTGTTTTAGAAAAAGAAGATGAAGATGGAGTTTATATTTTAAAACACAATAAATCACAAGATGTTATTGAAATGGCACAAGAATTAATTAATACTGTCCAAGATAACTAGTTTAACCTAGTTATCTTGCTTTTAAAAAAGAAATAAAATCCACTTTTAAGTCTTCTAGCTTTTTATATCTGTTTTCCTTGTCTTCACCAATTCCTTTTTTTAAAAAGTCACAATTTGCTTTTTTTACATTCTCTTTACCTGTAGCTATAAAATACAAGACTTGAGTTAACGCATAAAGCTCATCTTCAATGTTATACTCATTAAAACCTTTAATTTTCAAAGTAGAAAAATCATTTAAACTTCCTTTTATTTCTGTATCAATACTTGTTAAATCGCTATTAATTTCTTTTGCTAATCCAAAATCAGAAATTTTTATCACAGGGTAAATATAATCATATAGCTTCAGTAAGATATTATTAAAACTAATGTCTCTATGTAATATATTATTGTTCCATAGAATTTCAATCCCTTTAAGCACTTGACAACCTAAGGAAATTCTTTCACCATTTGAAAGCTTTTGGTTATAATTTTTTATATATTTTTCTAAAGTGAAATCAGCATATTCCATAATATATTCCTTCTTTTGTTCATCCATAGAATATACTTTTAGAATATAAGGATTGTTAACACTTCTCATTATTTCATACTCTTTAACAAATCTAATAAATTCTTTATCGTTGGCAGCCTTATTTAGTCTCTTTAATGCAAAATGACATTGATAAAAATCATCGTAATATTTATATACATTAGCATAAGATCCACTACCAATAAGAGTTAAAGTGCAACTTCTGAGTATGTTTGGAATATTTATTTTGTTTGACAAAACAAATATAGATATTTTTTCATAAATAGTTATTTTTTTCATTCCTAAAGGAATCTCGCTACCTCCACTATTTTCTAAAAAATCTAAGCACTGTTTAAAAATATTGTAATAATATTTATCTATCTCAAAAGATAACTCACTGTTTTTAAATTCCTTCTGTAAGTGCAAAGCTAACTCTATATTGGTTTTTAACTTTCTACTATAGTTGGCCAAATAATGTTTATTGCTTTTTTCAGTAGATGGAAGACGTTCATTCATTTTTTTAAAACACTCTATGATGTTATTATGTAAAGATGAAAAAACTAATTGAAGGCGTTTGTTTGTAGTGCAAGAATACAATTCTAAATAAGAATTAGATAATGTTTGTTGAAGTTCGTTAAATGCATTAGCTAAATTATTTTCTAATATTCTATCCATATTTGAAACTCTTTTACCTATAAAAAATAAAACTATTGATTAATAAAATCTATGCAAAATAAATTATAACACAAAACAAGCTCATAAATCGATTTTAATTGTTGATATTGCTTTATAGTAAATTTTGATTTTAGGCTTGTTTTTGTTTATCTTTGGCAGCATTTAATTGTAATCAAATCTTTATAGCATTCATTTATTGATTAATTAGCGTATTTATAAGCAAAAAACCGAAAAAGCTGAGAAACCATTATTTTATCAGTATTAACACTATGAAAATTCATATGTATTTTATGGTTTAATTATTCTTAAAGCTTCATAACAAAATAAATAAATCTTAATGTGTGAATTTTATATTATTAAAAAAAGAAATAGAAAATAAACTGGCAATTTAATATAAAAAAATAGAATGTATTTTTATTTTATTTTTTTAAATATTTTTATAAAAGTCAATTTCTTTTTTAGATTATTAATGATAAATTATATTATTTTAATATGGAGTGTTAAAAATTAATTTTTGAGAAAAAAACCGCTACCAAAACCGCTCCCTAAGTTTTTTAAAAATTTTAAAAAGTAGCTTCAAAGCATGGTGGTGCGGATGAAAGGACTTGAACCTTCACGCATTGCTGCACCAGATCCTAAGTCTGGCGTGTCTGCCAATTTCACCACATCCGCTAAAGTGGTACGCCCAAGAGGATTCGAACCTCTGACCTACGGCTTAGAAGGCCGTTGCTCTATCCAGCTGAGCTATGAACGCATATAAAATCTTGGTGGTGCGCCCGATAGGAATCGAACCCATAACCTACAGATCCGAAGTCTGTTGCTCTATCCAGTTGAGCTACGAGCGCTTAGTGGGGTGAGTGATGGGAATTGAACCCACGACCCTCAGGACCACAATCTGATGCTCTAACCGACTGAGCTACACTCACCATTTTGTATAAATTTATAAAAAATGGTCGGGGTGAAAGGATTCGAACCTTCGGCCCCTTGGTCCCAAACCAAGTGCGCTAACCAGACTGCGCTACACCCCGAATAAATAAAAGGAAATATTTTATCACAAAATAATTTTAAAGTCAAGGATTTTCATCTCTTATTCTTAAAAAAACCGGAAAGCGAGGTAAGGAATTTTTGGTCAATCCATTAAATTTATAAGTCACAATACTACCAATTTTTGGAGGATTTTTTCTATCTTCATCTTTTAAACCACTGCCTATTTTAATGATTTGTCCATTAGGCATTTTACAAAGTAAGGCACCTACTTGATTTTCAAATTTACCCTTACCCTTGCGAAATCCTACCAACTCACATTCTGCATCATCATAGGGTTTTAATTTCATAGCATTTTTACTTCTGCCTTTTTCATAAGGACTTAAATTTTTGCGTATGACAATACCTTCACCTTGATTTTTTATAATGCTTTCGTAAAATTGATTTAAATTATTTTGATTTTCAACTGGAATTTGAGGAATAATTTTTATATAGGCACTAGGATATTTTTGCAAATACTCTTCTAAAACAGCCAAACGATTTTTAAGAGTACAAGTAGAAATTTGAAATTCTTCGCAAGCATTTGGCACATCAAAAATATTATAAGTTACTTCCTTCCATAAGGTCAAATTGCTATCGCCACTACGAATTAAAGCTGAAATTTCATCAAATTTATTTCTTGCTATCCAAAGCTCACCATCAATAGCAAAAGGAGGGAAATTTTTTGTAAAAAAGTCAGGAGTTTTTATTTGGTAATTTTGGCGAGTTTTTAGATATTTCCCATCCCAAATTCCACGCACTCCATCAAGTTTTTCGCTCATCAAATAAGCATTAAAATCTTTAGAGTTAAAATCTTGCTTATCGAATTTGCTAAGAAGTAAAATTTCATTAGCAAAAACTAAACAAGCACAACATATTAAAAAAATAAATCTCATCAAAGCAGATTAATCATATATCCAGTTGCATCTTTTTGAATATTATAATTATAAGTTCCATCAAGATATATTACAAGTCGATAATATCCTTTATGAGATCCAAAGCCTATGCGTTTAAAAATAGAATTGCTAAGGCGTATGTTTTTTGTAGGGCTAATCAAATTAGACCTAAAATCTATAACGATTTTGCTCGGATTTCCTACTGAAAAATCTGTGATCATTTCATCACTAGTGTTAAGTTTTATTTTGTTTTTATAAACCGCGTAAGAAATAAAATCATAAATCTTTGCAACCTGTAAAGGTATTTCAACATTGGCTGTTGAGTTTGATTCTTGTTTAGAGCTATTTTTTTCAGGTATAGTAACTGAAACATCGAGTACTTTTGAAGGATCAGGGCTTTTAAATCTTGATATAGTATAAGTATCGTGCCAATCAATACTTTTATTAACATCTAAATCAATCTTATCTTCACTTCCGTCTAAATTGATATAATTAAAAGTGATGCTTTTTAAAATTCTTGCACTAGAATTAAATTTAACTTCCTCTTTTTGAAATTCAGGTGGAGCAACCAAGGTTATATTTTGATCTGCCTTGAAAGGATTTTCATCAGAATATAAAAGAGAGGTAAAAATAAAAAATATTGCTAAAATTCTAGTTTTCATTTGGATATAATCCTTTTAATTCAAAATAATCTTTTTGTGCTTTAGCGTTTTGTTCTTTAAGTAAAATAATCTTTTTATTAAGCTCTTCTTTGGTATTTTCTAAGCTTAATAAAGTATCCAAAGAATACTGCCCAAAAAACATATTGCCAAAATAAATCGCTCCAATTACAACAAGAAAAGCCCAAAAAATCATTTTTATAACATGGGTATAAAAACTTTTTTTTCTTGTGCTTTCATCGTATTCTTTAAGTAAATCGCTCAGAGCTTTTCTCCTAAGTATTCATCGCTTTCAAGTTCAATTTCAAGCAAGCGATTGTATTTTGCGGTTCTTTCGCCTCTTGCTAGAGCTCCTGTTTTGATTTGTCCTGTATTTAAAGCTACGGCAAAATCTGCTATAAAAGCATCTTCACTTTCGCCGCTTCTATGACTCATCACACATTTATAGTTATTTCTTTGCGCTAAACGCACAGTTCTCATAGTTTGGGTAATAGTTCCGATTTGATTTGGCTTGATAAGTACAGCATTTGCCATTTTTTTGATGATGCCTTCTCTTAAAATATCTTCATTGGTTACAAATAAATCATCACCCACAAGCTGAATTTTATTGCCCAATTTTTCAGTAAGCTTGATCCAACCTTCAAAGTCATTTTCAGCTAAGCCATCTTCGATACTGCAAATTGGATATTTTGCACAAAGTTCTACATAGCGTTCGATCAAATCCTCGCTTGAAAAAGCCTTGCCTTCCATGTGGTATTTGCCATCTTTGAAAAATTCTGTACTTGCTACATCAAGAGCGATTTTTACACGATTTTCATAACCTGCTTTTTTGATACAAGTCATTAAAAGATCGATAGGTTCTGTGTTGTTAGCTAAATTTGGAGCAAAACCGCCTTCATCACCTAAAGCCGTAGAATGTCCAGAATTTGCGAGTTCTTTTTTTAATATCGCATAAATTTCACAAACTGAACGCAAAGCTTCTTTAAAACTAGTAAAACCAAAAGGCATGATCATAAATTCTTGAAAATCTACATTGTTGTTTGCATGAGCACCGCCATTTATGATATTACACATTGGTACAGGCAAAATGCTTGCATTTGCACCACCTAAGTAGCGATACAAAGGCATTCCCAAAGCAGCCGCAGCTGCACGAGCTGTTGCCATAGACACGCCTAAAGTCGCATTTGCGCCTAAATTTGAGTAATTATTTGTTCCATCAAGCTCACGCAAAGTATCATCAAGTTGAGTTTGATTAAAAGCATCTAGCCCTAAAATTTCATCTGCAATGGTTTCATTGACATTTACAACAGCTTTTAAAACGCCTTTTCCGCCAAATCTTTCATCATTATCACGCAATTCTAAAGCCTCTTTTGAACCTGTACTTGCACCACTTGGAACTATGGCCGCACCTACACTTCCATCGCTTAGCGTAACTTCAGCTTTTACGGTTGGGTTTCCTCTACTATCAAGAACTTCATAGGCTCTAACATCTTCAATTACTAACATTATTCTTCTCCTTCGTCATCTTCGCTACCGCTGAACATACCTTCTATTCCCATAGAATTTTGAATCGCTTTTGTGATTTCATCTGCAATTTCAGGGTTTTCTTTTAAGAAAGCTTTTGAGTTTTCTCTACCTTGTCCAAGTTTTTTATCTTTATAAGAGAACCACGCACCACTTTTATCTACGATATCAAGTTTTACACCGTAATCAATCAACTCACCTTCACGGCTTAAACCCTCTCCAAACATCACATCAAATTCAGCTTGTCTGAATGGAGGAGCAACTTTATTTTTAACTACTTTTACTTTAACGCGGTTTCCTATAGGTTCTTCGTTTTGTTTTAAGGTTGCTACTTTTCTAACATCTAAACGCACAGAAGCATAAAATTTTAACGCATTTCCACCTGTTGTGGTTTCAGGAGTACCATAACCCATAGCGCCGATTTTCATACGAATTTGGTTGATGAAAATTACTGTGGTATTCATTTTATGAACTATACCTGTAAGTTTTCTTAGAGCTTGAGACATAAGTCTTGCTTGAAGTCCTACATGTTGATCACCCATATCGCCTTCAATTTCTGCTTTTGGGGTAAGTGCTGCAACGCTATCTACTACGATAAGATCTACTGCACCACTTCTTGCTATAGTTTCTACAATTTCTAAGGCTTGCTCTCCAAAATCAGGTTGTGAAACATATAAATCATCTGTATTTACACCTAAATTTTTAGCATATTTTACATCAAGCGCATGTTCTGCATCGATAAAAGCACAAACTCCACCTGCTTTTTGGCATTCTGCGATAATGTGTAAAGTTAGAGTGGTTTTACCTGAACTTTCAGGCCCATAAATTTCTATGATTCTTCCTTTTGGAACACCGCCTATACCTAAAGCAAGATCAAGCCCAACTGAACCTGTACCTATGCTATCGATTTGCTCGACTTCTTTATCCCCTAGTCTTAAGATAGTGCCTTTTCCAAAGGTTTTATCTAAACTTTTTAGGGCAGCATCTAGGGATTTTCTTTTATTATCATCCATAACTTTCCTTAAAAATTCTAAATTTTTAGTTAGAATTCTAACAAAATAAAATTAAATAATGGTTTATTTTGCTAGAATTAAAGCAAAGATTTACAAGGAAGCATAGATGAAAAAAATTACTATTGCACATTCTCCTGATGCTGATGATATTTTTATGTATATGGCTATTAAATTTGGGTGGATGGGGAATGATTTTGCTTATGAAAATACAGCTTTAGATATACAAACTTTAAATGAATTTGCCTTGAAAAATGAATTTGATGCTACAGCTATTTCTTTTGGGCTTTATCCTTTAATCGCTTCTGAGTATGCGCTTTTACGCACAGCAGTGAGTTTTGGCGAAGGTTATGGGCCAAAACTCATCAAGAAAAAAGATACGCATTTAAAAAGAAATTTTAAAGTCGCTTTGAGTGGAGCAAATACCACCAATGCTTTGATTTTTCGTATGAAATATCCTGAAGCTAGAATTATTTATAAGAATTTTTTAGACATTGAAAATGCAGTTTTAAGTGGTGAAGTAGATGCAGGAGTTTTGATCCATGAAAGCATTTTAGAATTTGATCAAAGTCTTTGCGTGGAAGCAGAACTTTGGGATATATGGCTTGAATTTACTAAAGAAAATTTACCTTTGCCTTTAGGTGGAATGGCTTTGCGTCGCTCTTTGCCTTTAAGCGATGCGATTAAGATCGAAAAGGATTTAACCAATGCTGTAAAAATCGCCGATGCAAATCGTAAAATTTTAGCCCCTATGCTTATGGAAAGAAAACTTATCCGTGTTGATGAAGAAAAACTAGATACTTATCTTAATCTATATGCCAATAAAAACTCCATTAGCATGAATCAAACTCAACTTTTAGCTGTAGATACGCTTTTTAAACTAGGATATGATTATAAATTTTATGATAAAATCATACATGTAAATGATTATCTTATCCCTAGCGAATACGAAGAAGCTAGAAATTCTTAAAAAGGATAAAAATGGATGAAAGTACCTTAGTTGCTCTTGGAGTGCAAACCTTTAAAATCACACTTTTACTTTCCTTGCCTATGCTTTTAGCAGGGCTTATTGCAGGGCTTGTAATCAGTATTTTTCAAGCAACTACACAGATTAACGAAATGACACTTTCTTTTGTTCCTAAAATCATCTTAGTTGTAGTTATTTTAATCTTTTTAATGCCTTGGATGACCACAACTATGATTGACTTTACCGAAAACATACTAAATCAAATTCCAACTTTTATCAAATGATCATTGATTTTAAAAAATACTCTTCTGTGCGCATAGGAAATAAATTTGAAGTTTTAGTTTTGGATCAAATTTGTGATTTTGATGGTTTTTTAATAGGCGGTGCAAATAACCTTTTAGTTAGCCCAAAACCTAAAAATATAGGAATTTTAGGAGATAGTTTTGATTTTATACAAATTTTAGATCAAAATAAAGATTTTATACATCTTCGCATAGGCTGCAAAACAAAATCAAGCAAAATGTATCGTTTTGCCAAAGAAAATAATCTTAAGGGTTTTGAGTATTTAAGCAAAATTCCTGGTACACTTGGCGGGCTTTTGAAGATGAATGCAGGACTTAAAGGAGAGTGCATTAGTCAAAATTTAATCAAAATTGCTACTTTTCAAGGCGAAATTTTAAGAGAAAATATAAATTTTGATTATCGTTTTTGTCCTTTAAATATGCCTTTTTTTTGGGCTGAATTTAAACTAAATTTTGGCTTTGATACCCTTAAAGATAAAACTTTAAAAAATGCAAGGAGCAACCAACCTAGTGGGGCAAGCTTTGGCTCTATCTTTAAAAATCCAAAAAACGACTTTGCAGGACGTTTAATCGAAGCTGTAGGACTTAAAGGATTTAGCAAGGGAGATGCTATGTTAAGCGACAAACACGCAAATTTTTTAATCAATAAAAAAAATGCAAGTTTTGAAGATGCGTTTTTTCTTATCGAATTAGCTAGAAAAAAAGTCTTTGAAGAATTTGGCATAAACTTAGAAAATGAAGTGATTATAATCTAAACACAGAAAACAATAAAAGTCTAAAAATTTACTCTTAATCTAACTTTAAATAAAACATAAATTCAAACAATATAGTTTTATTATAATAAGTATTTAATAATATTTTAAGTATAACTATTTTAATATTCTGTCGTTTTATTTTGTATTTTATATTATTTTTAAAAAATATAATATATAGAACAAATTATAAAGGGAGGAAATTCTTATGAAAAATATCACATTAACTAAAACACCTATAGGAGAGGGTAAAGAATCCTGTTTAAATTCTAAAAAGATAGTTTTATCTTTGGCTGCTATTTCTTTCTTAGCTAGTTGTGCAAATGCTGCACCTACTCCTGAAATAAAAACTTATGATGAAATAAGTAAAAATACTAAAGCTAGTTCAGCAAGTGTTTATGCTCCTCAAGCTAGGATTAATACGACTGTAAGTAGTTCAATCAACAATCAAATCAACATTTCTGATTCAGGTGTGCATACCATAATAATTGAAGCAGGTGGAACTTTAGGTAGTATAGGTAATAACAATAAAATCATCTATGCCCATGCTAGTGGTAACAACACTCTTACTCTTGCTAATCTTACCAATAAAGGAACTATTAACGGTAAGGTAGCTGTAGAACATGATCAAGGTTTTGCAGGAACCATCACTGTTAACACCTTTGAAAATACAGGTCAAGTTAATGGTCAAATTTATATGGGAGTTTGGGGAGGTCAGGGAACTCTCACTGTGGATCAGTTTGATAACAGTGGAACTATAGCTTCAAGCGATAAAGGAGTTTTTTTCGAAGGCGGTGCTAATAATAAATCCACGATTAATAATTTTAACAATACTGGAGTTATAACAACTTCAACAAATAAAGAAGCTGTTCAGTTTAATTATACCGATGTTAAAACCATTACCAATAATGGAAACATTAAAAGCGAAGGACATAGAGGTATAAGCATAAATAATTCAAGTGTACAAACTCTTAATAATAGTGGCACTATTCAAACCAGCAATCAAGATGTAAAAAACTGGGATACACAAGCAATATATATTGGCAATTCTACAATCCAAACATTTATCAATAGCAAAAACGGAATCTTAAAAGGTGATGGAAGAAAAGATCCAGGAGGACCTAATGGGGCTGCATTTGCGAGCTCTGGGGTTAATCTTCAAGCTTCTACTATAAAAAATTTTGATAACTCAGGCATTCTTTCGGGAAGAGTAGGTATAAATATATCAAGTACTACTATAGATAATTTTAAAAACAGTGGCACTATAGAAGGAACATCTGGAGCCAAACAATTATCAGGAGCAGTATTCATTCAAAGTTGGGGAACTTCAAGCTCCACTATTAAAAATTTTGAAAACACAGGCCTAATTAAAAATCAAAACGGCAATGCTATCTTCATAGGTGATGGCAACAAGATAGAAACCCTTACAAATAAAGGAACTATAGAAGCAGG
>NZ_MJYA01000030.1:0-2111 GCF_001763075.1 Campylobacter sp. BCW_4321
ATTGCCTTGATCAACGGTTATATTATCTACTTTTACATTATCCGTATTGCTTCCACCTACAACTACAGTTTCTAATTTACCTGTTTCTTTATCTGTAGAAACAACCCAATCTTTGATTCCAACACTACCACTACCATTGTTAGTTACTGTATTACCATCTTTATCTTTACCTACTGAACCTTGGTTGGAGATAACTAAATCAGCATTACCATTATTTGTAATACCTCCACCTATAGTAGCACCTTCTCCATTGGAAATTTCAAGTTTATTATCACTGTTATTAGTGATAGAACCGCTTATACCTGTATTAGAAGTAGAAGTGTTAGTGATGGAGTCAAGCTGACTGTTTTTATCAATTGTAATAGAACCAGTAATAGAGCCTTCTCCTTCATTAACAAGACCACCTTCTACCTTAGCTCCACCTTCTATCTTGATATCGCTACCTATAGATGCACTATCCGTATTGACTATATTTCCTTCAAGCTTAGTGTTTTCCCCACTAACTGTAATACCACCTGTTATACTTCCTGAGCCAGAATTAGAGATAGCTTGACCTGAAGAAGAAGTTACAGTAGCTCCATCTTCTACTTTTATAGAGCCTTCTATTTTTCCGCTTTCATTAGATATACCAGCACCACTTCCACCTTCTACTCTAGATCCTTCACCGGATAAAATTATTTCTCCGCTTAAAGAAGCTGCTTTTTCTAATCTTATACCATTAACTTTACCTTGTATAATGCCACCATTTTTAAGTTCTATTTTACTAGTACTTGAACCAACATCTAAAGCAATTCCATGATTATCGCTATAAATTCCACTTACAGTTCCATCTTTTTTTAAGTTTGTTCCATCTATGTATAAATCCCCTAGAGTTTGCCATTGACCTACTGCTATTCCAGCTTTTTTTCCATAAACTACACCTCCATCTTTTATGGTAAGTGTTCCAAATTTACCATAGGATACATATATAGCAGAAGTAGCTGAATTGATAGTTCCTGTGTTGATGATATTTTCTATGGTACCACCCTGTCCTAGTTTTATGGCACCACCCCAATCTATATCGCTAGTGCTATTTATAGTGCCTTTATTTTCAAGTGTTTTTATAATGCTATTTTGTATAAGAATGGCAGCAGAACCACCATTCATAGTACCATTATTGATAAAATTTTCTATGGTTCCGCCCGATGATCTTATAGCCCCAGAAACTCCTTGTATAATTCCATCATTAACAAAAGTTTTGATATCAGTGTTTCCACTTACCCAAACCCCATTACTCCATTCTATGCTTTGTCCAATTGAATCAATTAAACCTTTATTAGTAAAAGTATCTATTTTTGTATTAACAAGCACTCCTGCTTCTGAGCCTTGTATGGTTCCACTGTTAGCATTAGTAAAATTTGTCATAGTGCCTTGGCCTATATTAACCCCCTTGCCTGCACTAATAAAACCACTATTAGTAAAGCTATTTATATTGGAATTGTTTGCAACATCAATGGCAATTGAATTGCTTGTGATAGTTCCGCTATTATCAAATTTATCTATATTGATAGTTCCTTGAGAATTTCCCCAAAGTCCCATATAGACATTTCCATTGATTTGGTTTTTATTTTCAAAGGTATTAACAGTGATGGTTCCTGTAAAGCCGCCACTACTATTTTCTACACTTACTTTACCATTGATGGTTCCATTATTGGTAAGATTAGTAAGAGTAAGAGTATCGCTGTTGCTAGCATGGACATAGATAATTCTATCTGTATTATTTATACTGCCCAAAGTTCCGTTTGATCCAATTGTTAAGGAATTTGTTGTTCCACTTCCAGTAATGGTTACTTGTTCGTTTTGCAAAGAATCTATAATCGTATTAGTTCCATTTCTAGGAGTATAAACACTTGCTGATCTAGCTTTAGTATTTTTATGAACTTCATCATAAGTTTTTATTTCAGAATTTAATGTAGCATTAGCACAACTCGCTAAGAAAGAAATAGTAGCTAAAGATAAAACTATCTTTTTAGAATTTAAACAGGGTTCTTTAATCCCCCCCCCCGTAGACACCTTACTTGAAATAATATTTTTACTCAAATATTTTTCTCCTTCCTTATTTAAAATGATTT
>NZ_MJYA01000031.1:0-7394 GCF_001763075.1 Campylobacter sp. BCW_4321
ATATCAACAACATCAACATCGATTCAAAACCCTATCTATTAAAAGCTTTATATTTTTGTGAAGATTATGTTTTATATGATAAAGATAAGCAAGCTTTATTTGATGAAAACACAATAAAAGAATTAGAATTTAACTCTAGTTTTTATACTATCTTTATCTCTCATAAAAACAAACTAAATGATACTTATTTAAAAGCAAGAAAAGAACTTTATAAAAGTATTGATGAATTTAAAAGACTTGGTTTTAAAGATTTAGAAAATGCTTATCAAACTTATATTAATTCTTTGATTGTAAATAAAGAAATAAATAGTAAAGATGAAACAATAAATAAAAATAAAAACAAAGAAATAAATAAAAATTTAAATCAAGATGAAAATTCAAATCAAGAAAGTGATACAAAAGAAAATACAAGTAGCACAAAAGAACAAGATTTTTATCTTTTATCTTCCCACTCTAAAAACCTAAACCATTTCATCTTAGAAAATAAAGACAAAAACAAAAGAATTATCTTTTTAAATAATGCTTCATCGATGTCAAATTTAATCCATATTTATGATAGCCATTGCGATATATTTATTAAAAATGATTCTTTACTTGATATTAAAAGAATAGAAAAAGAATATGATATTAAATTTAAAGAATTTAACACAAGAGTGTTTTTTTACGAAAAACTTCTTTTAGGTGCAAAAGAAAATAATGAGTTTTTATTTGAAGAAAAAGAAGAAAATTTGCTTTATCATTTTAAATACGATAAAGAGGATTTAAGTTCTTTAAAAGATTTAAGTATAAAATATAATATTTATAATGCAAAGATTAAAAATTATTCTTTACCAGAAGAAAGTTTAAATATTAAACTAGAACCCAAAGAGCTTAAAAAAGAAATTGCTTACAACAATACAAGTTTTAATAAACTTTCAAAAGAACCTTTAAACAAATCCTCATCTAACGCTAAAGAACCTTGCTTTATCACTTTATATTTAAAAGATGAACACAATAAACCCATTGCTAATGCTAAAATCATTATCAAAGGTTTTAAACATGATGAAGCTTTAAGAGTAGTTAATCTAAAAAGACGCAGTGATGAAAAGGGTAAGATAAGATTTGATAAAGAAAAGTATTTTAGTGATTGTTATAGCTTTAAAGTAAAGCTTGATGAAAGCAAAGCTTATTTCCCTACTCCTTTACAAAATGCTAAAAGGATATTTAATAATTATACCCATCACAAAGTTGGACTCATACTTAAATTTAAAGCAAAAGATCATTTAGTTTATGATGGATTTAATCTCTATCATTATAAAGGAAATGAATTAATTAATTCTTATATGGCAAGAAGTGGTACTGCTAAGGCAGATAATGAAAAAAGAAGTAAAAAGCAAATTGCAAATTATTTTTACCAAGATGAAAAAGATACAAGTAAAGGTAAAAAAGCTTATTTTTATTATGATGATGAAAGTATTAAAGATAGATTTGGCACTTTGCCTGAAGGAGAATATTATTTAAAGATTAATGAAATAGCTAAAGATACTAACCCTAGCTTTTTAAAAGATTATCCCTTTGAAATAGGAAAAACCTGGGGAAGATACTGCGTAAGATTATATACTGATAAAGAATGCTCTAAAACTTTTAAAGAAGTAAAAATAAAAGAAAGTAATGAAAAAGAAAACAAAACAAGCAAAAAAGATAAAAAAGAGCAAAGCATAATAAAAGATAATCTATATCTTTATAGCATCAATGAAAAGGGAGAGTTTGGCAGTAGTGGTAGCATAGGTATGGCACAAGCACAGTTATTAGAGGATTTAAGTAAGCAAGCTAAGTTTATACAAGATGAGAAGGAAGGAATTGTTTCTTTAAGAGTAGAGTATCCTAAGCAAGAGAAATCTAAAGTAAATTTCATAAAAGAAATAGAATGGGAACTCGATGAAGATGAAGATGTGGTAAGTGCTGAAAAAAGTGTAAGGATTATTATCGATGAAAAGGCAAATTTTGCACCAGGGACTTATGTAGAATGCGAAGTTGATGGTTTAGAAGATGATGTAAATATCGTTTGGGCTTTAGCTCAAATTCAAAATGAAGCAAGACTTCAAAGAATTTTAGAAGGTAAAGAGCATTTAGAATTTAAAGATATAAAGTTTTTAAAAGACGAAAGTAAATATTTTCATGAATGCTGGGAAATAGATGATGAAGAAAAAGATGAAGAATTTGAAAAAATAGGCTTTAGTTTACCTCTAACAAGGGCTAATGAAGAAGAATTTGATAAATATTATGCTTTAGTTTTTGCTTATGAAGATAAAAATAAATTTAAAAGACTTCCTAATTTAAATGATGCTTATAAAATCATAGATATGAGTTTTAAAGTTGGCTCTGGTAGAGATGATAAGGTGAAAGAATTATTTACAAGAGAGGAGCTAAAAGCCCTTAATGTATATAATCTTAACCGACAAAAATCAATCGATAGTGTTGAAGAGGCAAATTGGTTTTTAAGGGCAAATTTAAAAAATCAAGAAAAAAGAGACTTTTTTACCTATCTCAGAACCTATCCTCAATTTGCCGGAAAAATCGCTTATATATACTATAGATTTGATTTAATCAATAAGGAATTTTTAACAAGTATATCAGAAAAAGATAAAGGAAATTATCTTCAAGATAGAGATGGCAAATATATTAGCACCATAATTAATAAAATTTTACCTTTAGAGTATAAGAATGGTAAAAGTTTTAAACAATTCCACACAGAGCTTTTAAATAACAAAAACAGAGATCTTAAAGAATGTAAAGATTTTCTAAAAGCTTTAACTCAAACTCTTTGTAAAGAATTTAATTTACCTTTAGAAAATGTAGTCTTTTATAGCCAAAAGCCTAGCGGATCTTTATCATTTGGAGCTTATGAAGAAAATAAGGTCAGATTAAATCAATACATTTTAAAAGCTTATTTTAAAGAATTTGCAAAAACGGTTTTTCACGAATGTAGGCATTTTTATATAGAAAAATATTATAATCACAATATGGATGCTCTAGGCAGATATGTTTTTTATTCTGAAAAAGCTTATATCAATGAGAAAATTATTTTTGATAAATTTAGTAGAATTTGCGATCCTAGTGAGAATTATTTAGTAGGTTGCAATATAGGTGCTATACAAGATGCCTATGAAATTCAGCCCAATGAAAGAGATCCAAGATATGTAGAAACCCTCATAGGTAGAAGTTTATAATCAAGGAAAATAATGAAAACTATAAAAATACCGCTTAAAGATTATATCTCCAATATAAGAGAAGATAAAACTATTTACTTGGGCTTGCAAAGTGATATGAGTATAAAAGGACTTGATGAAGAATTCTTAAAAAAAGAATATAATCTTAAGAGAAATTTCAAATTTGAAACAAGCATTTATTTAGGTAAAATTATAATCAAAGAAAAAAATATCATTTTTAAAGCTTTTAATATTGGTGAGAATTGCTTTGAAGGACTTAAAGAACTTTTCTTCAAAAATAACCCCTATAAAATTATAGATAATTTAGAATTAAAAAAATATTTCTTAAAACTTTATAAAGATAATATTGAATTTTTAACTTCTTATATTAATGAAATTAATCAAGTTCATGGTATTAAACTTTACTATATCGAAAATAAAAATTTAAATAAATTTGAACTAATTTCAATGCTAGATGAAATGGTGCAAAAAAATGACTATGAAGTAGTAGATTTTAGCGATGATTTATTTTATTCTTATCTTGTATGGAGTTTGAGAAAATTTATCATTGCTTATGATATAGGTTTGTATCAAGATAAAAATAATTTATTTTTTAATTTAGCTACCTATAAAATACATAAGAATCATTCTTTTTATATAGAAGCGAGTAATCATTTAAATTTTAATCTTATTGAATTATTTTTCTCAAATACCTCTCCTTTGGAATATGCTGTGGGTTATTTGCAAAAAGAAGAGATAATATATAATGGGGCTTTAGAATATTCTTTAGGAACTCTTCAAAAAACTTTAAATACCACAACCCAATTTCATAATAAATTTTATTTTAAACTAAAAGAAAGACCCTTTGAATATGCGCAATATTTTAAACAAAAATAGACTTAGTTGAAATAAATTAAATTTGCTCACTTTAATGCAATCAATCAGGATGAAAAATCGGCGTGAAGACTGACTTATTTTAGAAAGTTTATTTAGAAAAGATGAGCAATAAAAAGTAAAAGAAATATATTTTATAGGATTTTTGACATAAAAATAATTATAATCGGCTTTTGTGTATAGTTGTTGTATTTAGATTTGCATGCTTTAATTTTATTGTATGACTGCAAGGTTTGTTCCTTTGGCGGTTAATTTCATAGCTAAAAGTATGCCTTAATAAGCGCAGTCCTTTCTTGAGAAAGAGGAGGTGTTGAATTTGAGTATTCTTTTGATAGTGAAAAAGAAGCCATTGATAAAATGTTGCAGATGAATTATGAACAAAAAAATACGATGGAAAAGACATCAAAGAATATCTAACAAAAGAAGTAGCACTAAGAATCATCAAAGAAGAAAAACTAGAGGTGATTTGGTATGATGAAGCACTTAAACCTTTATGTGCGGGTATTAAACACGATAAACAAAGAGATAAATATATTTCTTTTATCACTAATGTTAAAGCAGAGATTATAGAATACAAAAGTATTGAGTTTGATGGGGATAGGTACAGTAAAACATTTGAAAGAATGTTAAATGATGAAGATATAGCCCTTTATGCTCTTATCAATCGTGCTAGAATGATTAAACAAAATAGAATCAGTTTTGTGTAAATACTTTCCTTATGATTTAATATAAAAAGATTTTTAGTTATAATTTCATTTTATATTTAAGGAAAAATTTATGGAAGATTTAAAACTTTTACAAAGGCGTTGGGAAGAAGCTTATGAAGCTATACCTAAACTTTATGAAACACCCGATGGGTTAATAATAAATTTCACCCTAAGTGAAGATACAGATACTATTCTTTTTAAAAAACCTTGGGAAAATTTTGAATTAGATGATGAAGATAAAGAAGCCAAATGGAGATTAAGCTTTTTTAGCATTAGCGAAGATAAACCTTTAGGATATTTAGAATATAAAGAAGCACTAGAAAAACTACAAGATTTTTCTTTAATTCAATCAGAAGAAAGGATTTTAATTAGAGCAATGAGTTTAGAAGAGCTTGAAAGTTTAGAGCTTAAAGGGTGGTAATGCTTCCTCAAGCTATATTTTTAAATAAACTTATAGAATTTTTATCTGATGAGAATTTAGATATTGTAAATATGAAAAAAGGTGTAGATAAAATTTTTTCTAAAAAAGATTTTTACGCTATATTAGAATTAAATATTAAAATTATGAATATAGCGAAATTAATTTTTAAAAGTGATGAAAAATTAAATATATTATTACCACAAACTTCTGATTATAAGAATACAAATTATTTTCTTCAAGAATTAGAGTTAAAAAAAGAAATGGATGTTAATCTTAATGATTTAAAAAATTGTGATAATAAAAAAATAATAGAAATAATAAAGCAAGAATATCAAAATAATCTGATTAAAGAATTGGATATTAATTCTCAAAAAGAAAAAATCAAAATACTTTTTATTATTAATGAAGTGCCAAAATTTTTAAAATCAATCTATAAAGAATGCGAGTTTAAAGAATATGGATTAGCAAATTATTTGGAATTTGATGAAATTTGGGGTTTTTATGAAAATAATACTAGATATTTTACTATTTTAACTCCCATGGGTGCAAATAAAATAAAATTGCGTTTAGAAAATACACAAAACAGCGAAAAAGAACCCAATATCATAGAAGTAAATTTAGATAAAAAATAGATTTTAATAACAAAAATAAGCAATTTCTTTTTCTACTCAAATTTAGACTATTTGTGTTAAAATAATAAATATAAAAATTAAAAACATAGTGGATTTATACCAAATTATAAACACCATAAACTCAACCCCCAAAAGGATCATCAATGTCCCTTAATTCCTTTATGAGTCTTGATATATCAAATTCTACTTCAAATCCCCTACCCTTTAAAATCACTAAAGCCATTATCAAAGAAAGTCTTGAAGAACTTTTTTCTATAGAATGTGAAGGTTTTTTTGAAAGTTTAGAACAAGATTTATTTTCTTTAAATACTTTAACCAATGCTTCATCTCATCCAAGCACCCCTACAACTTTTAATTTTCATCCTAATGTTTTAATCGATCAAGAAGCTATTTTAAGCATCCATAATCCTTATGAGAATAATACCTTAAACTTTGATAACAATAAAGTAATAAACTATAAGGGAATTATCACTTATATAAAATATCTAGGTATTAATCATGAAAGTGCTTTAAATATTAATGATAGCGCTTCAAATACTAAGCAAATAAAATACAAGCATTTTTTTTCTTTTAAGCTTCAATCAGTCTTGATAAGACTTTCTTTAAATAAAGCCAATCGTATTTATACTCATACTAATATTATAGAAGTGATTAAACAAACCCTTGGTTTTTATCAAGATATCTTACATAAAGAAATTGATTATTCTAATATACATTTTAATTATGAAAAACAAGAACTCATCTCTCAATACAATGAAAGTGATTTAGACTTTATTACAAGATTAAGCCATAATAATGGAATCTTTTTTTATGAAGATGAGAACACTATTTATTTTTGTGATGTGTATAAAAATGTAAAAAATAAAGAAATTGAGTATAATCCTAATATTAATAATATTTTAAATCAAGCTTGTATTTCTTCTATTTATAAAGAACAAAGTTTAAGAACTAATTCTTTTACGCATTCTAGTATTAATGCCAATACTCCTTTAAATCTTTTATCTTTACATTCTAATAAAGTTCCTTATGAACAAGAACTTAATAACAAAGCTTATTATAATGAACATTTTTATGAGAGTGAATATTCTTTTACAAAAAGCATTGATTTAAAGACTAAGCCTTCTCTTAAAGAAAAAAGAGCCTTAGTATTAAATGAAAGCTTACTAGCAAAAAGTAATATTTATCATCTTAGTTTAGGAGATTTTATCACTTTAAATTATAAGGAGTTTAATCATCAAGAAGAAATAAAAAATCAAGATGAAGAAAAACAAGATAAAGCTTCTTTGCTTAAAGACTTTATTATTATTGCTAATACTCAAATCTTAATTGATGATGCCATCTTAGCTAATTCTATTAATACGAATGATCATTTAAATTTAAAAGATTTAAATTTAAGTAAATCTTATTCCAATACTTTAACTTTATTAAAAAAGAATATTATCTTTACTCCAAGTTTTAAAGTTAAACCTAAAGCTCCTAATAGCACTCAAGGTATTGTTATAGGAGAGAGTAAGGATATAGAAAGTGAGAGAAATACTATTTATACTGATGA
>NZ_MJYA01000032.1:0-3548 GCF_001763075.1 Campylobacter sp. BCW_4321
ATATCAACAACATCAACATCGATTCAAAACCCTATCTATTAAAAGCTTTATATTTTTGTGAAGATTATGTTTTATATGATAAAGATAAGCAAGCTTTATTTGATGAAAACACAATAAAAGAATTAGAATTTAACTCTAGTTTTTATACTATCTTTATCTCTCATAAAAACAAACTAAATGATACTTATTTAAAAGCAAGAAAAGAACTTTATAAAAGTATTGATGAATTTAAAAGACTTGGTTTTAAAGATTTAGAAAATGCTTATCAAACTTATATGAGCTCTTTTATTATCAATGAAGAATTAAATAACAAAGATAAAACAATCAATAAAAATGAAAACAAAGAAATAAATAAAAATTCAAATCAAGAAAACAATATAAAAGAAAATACAAGCAGTATAATAAAAAATACAAATTTTAACAATGAAACTTCTTTAAAAACGAAACAAAGCAATACCATTATAGATGATATAAAAGAAGATTTTAAGATTGTATCTAATAATGCTATAATAAATAATACTAACTTTAAAGGTAAAAAAATTGCTTAAAATATCAAAAAGAATTTCTATTATAGTTTTTATTGTATTAGTTTTTATCATAATTGCTAGCAATGCTTATAACTTTATCCAAGAAGCTTTACAATTTAAAGAAGCTAATGAAAATAAAGCAAGAGAAAATCTTAGTGCTTTAATCAAATGGAGTGAAAACGAAGGCAAGGAAGAATTAGAATATGCTAAGAATTTAAGCAAAGAAAACTATAATCAAGAAAAAGTTACACAAATGATTATTAAAAATCTTAAGATGATACAAACAAGTATTGAAGATATGAAAACTTTAACCTCTTGCTATCCTACAGAAGAAGATGTTGAGCTTATGAGACAAGCTGGACATGTTGCAACAAATTCAAATACTGATATTATACTTTATCTTTTATATAATGAAAGAAATATCACAAATCATAAAACTTATTTTTTATTTGACAAGGAAAGATTTAAAGTTTTTGAAGATTTTTTATTTTTTCTAAATACTCGTTTAGAAGAGGATTTTTTACAAAAAGATATTCATAAGTTTGATAGCTTTGATGTAGTTAGAATCGGAATGTATATTAACGACCTAATTGGCTATAATAGTGGATTTACTAGTATGTATTTGAGTGAATTTTTACAAGATTATATTTGTGATTTAAATACCCCTAAAACTATGACAATTTTAAATGGTATGAGTCAAATTAACACTACTACTGACAAAGTTTTATTGTTTTTTAATAAAGAATTAAAAATACACACTGATAGTTATTTAAAAATGCAATTAGAAAAAGCGATCTATAATTTTAAGAAACTCAAACTCGGTCAAAAACAAATCAATCAGCTCAATACCCTACAATCTAAACTAAAAGAATGCACAAATGAATGAGATAGAACTTAACACTCAAAATAAAACCTTAAACGAAACAGAAAAAAGCACAAAAACTATTTTTAAAATATCAAGGAATATAAATGAAAAAACCTTTTTATAAACTTAAAAGATTTTATATACCTTGTGGTTTACTTATAGCTTTTGTTATCTTTATAAGCTTAGCTTATCGCCCTTTAGAGCTTATCTTTTGGGATAAGTATTATTATGAAAAAGAAAATCAAATTAGAAAAGAGACATCTAAATTATTCTGGAGCAACGAAGAAGAATTTAAAAAAGTTTTTGTAGAACAAAACTTAAATCAAGAATTAAAACTTAATCAAAAAGAATTATTAAATTATATGCATAATTTTAAAAAAGATTTTAAATTTATGCAAATTTTAGGTTTAGACAATGCTTATTTGGTAGCTCTTAGAAATAAAGTAAGTATATTTGGAAGAAAAAGTGAAACTAATCTTAATTATTTTTATCTTGCTTCTAATAGCACTACCAATTTAAACGAAATGAATAATTTTATAAGCATTATGGATAGATATATCATTTTTATTAACAAAATAGATGCATTGCCTGACACTTATGCACTTATGAAAATAGCCTTTAATGCTGATTATTTTCTTTTTAATTTAATCCCATTTGCTTCAAGCCTAGATAAAAACTTTATGTGTTCTATACCTCAAAAAGAACAGTTATTAGAAAATATGATTAATTCTTATAAAAAAATGAATTTATTATATAAAACAAAACTAAAAACCGAAATTCAAGAAATGATATACCCAACAATATATGAAGCAAAAAGATATAATTATTTCATAAATATTGCTAAAGGAAGATTAAATGCATGCGGAAAATAATTTAAGTCCTGAAGATAGACAAGGTATAGAAAATGCTGTGCTTGCTAAAAAAGATATAATACCGGATTGGATAGCAAATTTTAATAGACAAGATATAGAAGATTTACAGAAAAAAATAGAAAATGCGAGTGAAGATGTTGGGAGATTTTCTAATATAATCAATTCCTACTCCAAGCAATATCCTACTTTAGAACCAATAGCAAGAAAAATAAGAATAATAACCAAACCAACAGAAAACACTTTAAAAATTATGGATTATTCTTTAGAATATGTCCTTAATGGCGAAAGGTCGGTAGTTATTAAAGCTATAGCTGAAGGGGTTGAAACTATTGTTTATACAGTTGGTATTTCTGCGACTGCAATTGCAGCTGGAATTGTGAGTTTGGTTGGTATATTATGTCCAGATTCAGCACCTTTGGTAGCATTTGGTGCCTTTGTAATATTCACTCAAGGAGAGGAGCTGAGTTACTATATATCACAAAAAGCTAAAGAAATAATAATAAATTTTTTAAATCCAAAAATACAATATTTTCCACAAACTATCCATCTGGGCAATGGACAATATTATAAAAATGATAAAAATATAGATGAAATATTCAACAATATATACGAAGTTCTTGGTTTCTCCCTCTTCACTCCACGCCCCTACCCTAGCTATTCAAAACAATACAAACTTGCTCTAGCAAAGAAAAAAGAACTTATAACTAAAACAAGTATAGCTTCTACAACTTACAATTTTATAGATGAAGAATATTTAAAAAACATACAAGATTTAAAAGAACAAGAAAAAATCATTGAACAAGAAGAACAAAAATATCAATTTGATTTAAAACTTTATACAGAAGACAATAAAATAAAAAATGAAATTTTTAATTCTTTATTTAAATCTTTAAATGAAAAGCTAAGCTTTCAATTAAAACAAGAAAGAAATACTTTTTTAAATTCCAATCAAAGCTTAAGTATTGTTGCTAATAAACAATACCTACTAAAGACTTTAAACTTGCAAGATATCAACAACATCAACATCGATTCAAAACCCTATCTATTAAAAGCTTTATATTTTTGTGAAGATTATGTTTTATATGATAAAGATAAGCAAGCTTTATTTGATGAAAACACAATAAAAGAATTAGAATTTAACTCTAGTTTTTATACTATCTTTATCTCTCATAAAAACAAACTAAATGATACTTATTTAAAAGCAAGAAAAGAACTTTATAAAAGTATTGATGAATTTAAAAGACTTGGTTTTAAAGATTTAGAAAATGCTTATCAAACTTATAT
>NZ_MJYA01000033.1:0-2505 GCF_001763075.1 Campylobacter sp. BCW_4321
ATATAAGTTTGATAAGCATTTTCTAAATCTTTAAAACCAAGTCTTTTAAATTCATCAATACTTTTATAAAGTTCTTTTCTTGCTTTTAAATAAGTATCATTTAGTTTGTTTTTATGAGAGATAAAGATAGTATAAAAACTAGAGTTAAATTCTAATTCTTTTATTGTGTTTTCATCAAATAAAGCTTGCTTATCTTTATCATATAAAACATAATCTTCACAAAAATATAAAGCTTTTAATAGATAGGGTTTTGAATCGATGTTGATGTTGTTGATATTTTCTAAAGATAGTTTTTGTATATAGGCTATTTTTAAATTATTGATTGCTTGTATAGATACAAGCTTATAATTATTATATTCTTGACTAAAATAATTAAGATTTTCTAAAAATATTTTATACTCATTGATATATTCTTTTTCATTTTGTATATTATTTAAATGCTTAAGACTTTGATTGAAAATATTATTATTATAAAAATTACAAGAAAAACTATCAAAATTAAATTCTTTTAACAAATTACTATTTTTATTATCTATAGAACATAAAGGAGTAAAGGAATTTTGTATGTTTTTGTAGTAGGGGTAGAGAGAGTTATTGGAAAGATTAAATGCTTGTTGAGTTTTATTTGCACTGAAATAAAGAATTTTTTGCGTTGGTTTTTTGATTAAAGAAACCACAGCGCCTGGTCCAACTATACTCCCAATATAATATAACGGTTGTTTTTGAAAATCTTGTTTTAAGAATTGAAATGCTTGCTTTCTAATTTGATCATTTGAGATTATAAGTTTAATGGCTTTATAAAAGACTTCGGCTTGTTCAATAGCTTCATCTTGTTTTGTGTTGTCATCTAAAATTATATTTTCAACTCCAATAATTTTTATTACAAAATGTCCAAATTCTAAAGCCGTCATAACTGTAGAGTCAAATATACCATTTACTAAATCATCAATATGTTGCAAAATATTCTTATTGTTAGACATTTTATTAGTCCTTTATTTTATTTAAATAGATAAAATATACTAAAATAATTTTATAAAATAAATAAAAAACTATTGAAAAAATAATTTTTAAATTTGTATTTAAATGAAAGAATTCTAACAAATCCATAAAATAATTCCACAATATAAACAAAATTAAAATATCATTAAAAATGCTATATAAAAAAATAAATAATGAATTTGCTTTATATTTGGCTTTACATTTTTTACAAACTAGTTCTTTACCAAAGCCCAATAAAAATACATTTGATGCATTTTGTAATTTATTGATTTTTGTTTTACAAACTTCACATTCTTTATAAATAGACATTTATCGCATTCCTTATGTTACTTTCTACAATTTCTTGCCCTTTTCTTAAAGCTTCTTTTATGCTTTCTTCAAAGTTGATAGTGGTGTTATTTTCATTATTAACACTGGTATTATTTTCATTTACATTCATCTAAAGCCTTTTGGGTTTCATTTAGGAGATTTTCCATATCAATTAATATTTTTTTATAAATATTTCTCTTTAAATCATCTATATTTTTTACATCTAAATTTTTAAATATTTCATAATTTTCTTTCATGTTTTTAAACATTAAGTTTCTATCTTCAAAAGAGCATAATTGAGCATTATTAGACAAAAATACATTTTGAATCAATGTTTTAAAAGAAATTGCCGTACCTATATATTCTGTTCCCTTATCCAAATAACCTACACCCTCTAAGTAATCATAAAATTCTTCATAATGTTTTATAAATTTAAGTTTTTCTTCAAAAATTTGTCTTTCTAAATCTCTAGTTGATGCTCTTAAGTTTAGATATTTTTGCTTTTCATTGGAAGTTGAATTTATACCGCTTATGAAATTAAGATAATTAAAATAAATTTGTTCTTTACCATGTAAAACAAAGAAGTTACCAGCACAGCTTTTAATAAAAGCTTCAAAATACCTATCCTCAAATCCAAATAATTTAGCCACCTTAAAATCAAAAATAGCCTTTTGCATTTTTACATTTAAATCTTTAAAATCTTCTAGCTTAGGTTGGTAATCATTTACAATTTTAATCATATCCTTAGGGCTTGGATTTAAAGTCATTTTTTCAAAGTTTTTAAATTCTAGTTGAACTTTAGGATAATGATACATTCCCCAATAAATCGTATACAAAGGAGAATAAAGTAATTTTGCAAGCACGGCAAATATTATAATAATTATTATACAAGGTATATAAAATCTTTTAAGTTTGTAAAAAGGTTTTTTCATTGTTTATCCTTTATTACTCTGCTTTAAGCTCTCCACCTCTAACCACAAGTCCATTAGAGTCTATAGTTACTTCAACTCCACCTGCTTTAATGATAACACAATCAGGTTTTGCATTAATAATTGTTTCTCCTACCTGTATAGTCGCCTCGCTATCGGCTTTTAACTCATGAATAGTTTTTGCATAAGTTGTGATATTATCAGCTACCATGCTTGTATTTTTATCACTTTCAAATCCTATGGATTCATTACTTGTAAAAAGAATATT
>NZ_MJYA01000034.1:0-3292 GCF_001763075.1 Campylobacter sp. BCW_4321
AAAAGGTAGAAGTTAGGTTATATCTAACTTTTATGCAAATTGTTTTTTTAGTGATTAAGAATTGAAGCTTTATCTACATTAATTTTTTAATGAATGTTTAGTTTATTTCGTTTTAAGCCTAATATCTTTTAGGTTGGCGGGGTAGGCCTTTAGCTTTGGTTCTTTAAGATGAGCTTTGCTCATCTGCTAAAAGAACATCAAAAGGTAAGCTACTAAGAGCGAATGGTGGATGCCTTGACTGGTAAAGGCGATGAAGGACGTACTAGACTGCGATAAGCTACGGGGAGCTGTCAAGAAGCTTTGATCCGTAGATTTCCGAATGGGGCAACCCAATGTATAGAGATATACATTACCTATATAGGAGCGAACGAGGGGAATTGAAACATCTTAGTACCCTCAGGAAAAGAAATCAATAGAGATTGCGTCAGTAGCGGCGAGCGAAAGCGCAAGAGGGCAAACCCAGTGCTTGCACTGGGGGTTGTAGGACTGCAATGTGCAAGAGCTGAGTTTAGCAGAACATTCTGGAAAGTATAGCCATAGAGGGTGATAGTCCCGTATGCGAAAAACAAAGCTTAGCTAGCAGTATCCTGAGTAGGGCGGGACACGAGGAATCCTGTCTGAATCCGGGTCGACCACGATCCAACCCTAAATACTAATACCAGATCGATAGTGCACAAGTACCGTGAGGGAAAGGTGAAAAGAACTGAGGTGATCAGAGTGAAATAGAACCTGAAACCATTTGCTTACAATCATTCAGAGCACTATGTAGCAATACAGTGTGATGGACTGCCTTTTGCATAATGAGCCTGCGAGTTGTGGTGTCTGGCAAGGTTAAGCAAACGCGAAGCCGTAGCGAAAGCGAGTCTGAATAGGGCGCTTAGTCAGATGCTGCAGACCCGAAACGAAGTGATCTATCCATGAGCAAGTTGAAGCTAGTGTAAGAACTAGTGGAGGACTGAACCCATAGGCGTTGAAAAGCCCCGGGATGACTTGTGGATAGGGGTGAAAGGCCAATCAAACTTCGTGATAGCTGGTTCTCTCCGAAATATATTTAGGTATAGCGTTGTGTCGTAATATAAGGGGGTAGAGCACTGAATGGGCTAGGGCATACACCAATGTACCAAACCCTATCAAACTCCGAATACCTTATATGTAATCACAGCAGTCAGGCGGCGAGTGATAAAATCCGTCGTCAAGAGGGAAACAACCCAGACTACCAGCTAAGGTCCCTAAATCTTACTTAAGTGGAAAACGATGTGAAGTTACTTAAACAACCAGGAGGTTGGCTTAGAAGCAGCCATCCTTTAAAGAAAGCGTAATAGCTCACTGGTCTAGTGATTTTGCGCGGAAAATATAACGGGGCTAAAGTAAGTACCGAAGCTGTAGACTTGCACACAACTTAGATTATTTAAGTTGAGAATATAAAAAACTAAGTTATATGTTTTAAGTTATATTTTTACTGATTTTTATAGAGTAAAGATAGAAATAAAACTTAGTAAAATCAATAAAAATATTCTTAGGCTAAAGTTAAGTAGTTTAAGTTGTGTGCAAGTGGTAGGAGAGCGTTCTACTTGCGTCGAAGGTATACCGGTAAGGAGTGCTGGAGCGAATAGAAGTGAGCATGCAGGCATGAGTAGCGATAATTAATGTGAGAATCATTAACGCCGTAAACCCAAGGTTTCCTACGCGATGCTCGTCATCGTAGGGTTAGTCGGGTCCTAAGTCGAGTCCGAAAGGGGTAGACGATGGCAAATTGGTTAATATTCCAATACCAACATTAGTGTGCGATGGAAGGACGCTTAGGGCTAAGGGGGCTAGCGGATGGAAGTGCTAGTCTAAGGTCGTAGGAGCTTATATAGGCAAATCCGTATAAGAACACTCCGAGAACTGAAAGGCTTTTTGAAGTCTTCGGATGGATAGAAGAACCCCTGATGCCGTCGAGCCAAGAAAAGTTTCTAAGTTTAGCTAATGTTGCCCGTACCGTAAACCGACACAGGTGGGTGGGATGAGTATTCTAAGGCGCGTGGAAGAACTCTCTTTAAGGAACTCTGCAAAATAGCACCGTATCTTCGGTATAAGGTGTGGTTAGCTTCGTACTAGGATTTACTCCGAAAGCGAAGAAACTTACAACAAAGAGTCCCTCCCGACTGTTTACCAAAAACACAGCACTCTGCTAACTCGTAAGAGGATGTATAGGGTGTGACGCCTGCCCGGTGCTCGAAGGTTAATTGATGGGGTTAGCATTAGCGAAGCTCTTGATCGAAGCCCGAGTAAACGGCGGCCGTAACTATAACGGTCCTAAGGTAGCGAAATTCCTTGTCGGTTAAATACCGACCTGCATGAATGGCGTAACGAGATGGGAGCTGTCTCAAAGAGGGATCCAGTGAAATTGTAGTGGAGGTGAAAATTCCTCCTACCCGCGGCAAGACGGAAAGACCCCGTGGACCTTTACTACAGCTTGACACTGCTACTTGGATAAGAATGTGCAGGATAGGTGGGAGGCTTTGAGTATATGACGCCAGTTGTATATGAGCCGTTGTTGAGATACCACTCTTTCTTATTTGGGTAGCTAACCAGCTTGAGTTATCCTCAAGTGGGACAATGTCTGGTGGGTAGTTTGACTGGGGCGGTCGCCTCCCAAATAATAACGGAGGCTTACAAAGGTTGGCTCAGAACGGTTGGAAATCGTTCGTAGAGTATAAAGGTATAAGCCAGCTTAACTGCAAGACATACAAGTCAAGCAGAGACGAAAGTCGGTCTTAGTGATCCGGTGGTTCTGTGTGGAAGGGCCATCGCTCAAAGGATAAAAGGTACCCCGGGGATAACAGGCTGATCTCCCCCAAGAGCTCACATCGACGGGGAGGTTTGGCACCTCGATGTCGGCTCATCGCATCCTGGGGCTGGAGCAGGTCCCAAGGGTATGGCTGTTCGCCATTTAAAGCGGTACGCGAGCTGGGTTCAGAACGTCGTGAGACAGTTCGGTCCCTATCTGCCGTGGGCGTAAGAAGATTGAAGAGATTTGACCCTAGTACGAGAGGACCGGGTTGAACAAACCACTGGTGTAGCTGTTGTTCTGCCAAGAGCATCGCAGCGTAGCTAAGTTTGGAAAGGATAAACGCTGAAAGCATCTAAGCGTGAAGCCAACTCTAAGATGAATCTTCTCTAAGCTCTCTAGAAGACTACTAGTTTGATAGGCTGGGTGTGTAATGGATGAAAGTCCTTTAGCTGACCAGTACTAATAGAGCGTTTGGCTTATCTTTAATAAAGCATCACTTCCTTGTTAAGGTTTTTA
>NZ_MJYA01000035.1:0-169561 GCF_001763075.1 Campylobacter sp. BCW_4321
TTTATAGGCGTATTTTACTAGAATTTGTAGAATATTCTTTAGAATATCAAGATGAAATGCAAATAAACGATATAAAAACGACTTTTTTAGTCAATTTTCTTAATTATTTAGAAAATAATTCAAAAAATGGCAATAAACTATCAAAAAAACAAAAATAACTTATTTGAGAGTATTAACTAGCTTTTTTTATAAGCGATAATAATGATGATTTGTTTATTTTTTCCTTTGATATGAAGAAAATTAGATTTAGAACAGAAAAATCAGAAGAAAAATTAAATTATCTTAATGAAAATGAAATTATAAGGCTAAATAATGTTTTAGAGAAAGAAAAAGCAAAAAAAGAAGTTTATAATAGTTTTAGAAACTCTTTACTGATAAAACTTATGCTTTATGGAGGACTTAGAATTTCTGAAGCTTTAAATGTAAAACTTTGTGATTTTGAAGAGGTTGATGATGAAATATTAAAAATATCCATAATAGGCAAGGGTGGTAAAGAACAATTTGCATTTATTAAAAAAGAAGTAGATGATGAGCTTGAATATTTTAAAGAAAATATCCAAGATCATGATTACATAATGCAAACTAGCATAGGAAAACATTTAAATAGAAGCAATGCTTTTTTGATTGTAAATAATATTTACGCTAAAGCTTTGATCAGCAAAAAAGGACTTCATTTGCTTAGACACACTTTAGCCATGAGATTAACAGCCAAAGGAACAAACCTTGTGGAATTCTAAGACATGCAAAACTAAATACTACTGCTATATATGCCAAAGCAACAAATGATACAATAAAAGCTGCGTTATTGAATAATTAATTTTTCTAAAATTGAGTATTTGCATAGACTTCTTTTTGAAGTCTATGCTGTGAATCTTTCTAATAAAAGTTTAGGTTCTCCGCCAAGTATTTTGATGAAATTTGCAATTCTTGATTGTATTATTTCTACGGAATACATACCTCCTAAACCGCCTAAAGCATAAAATAATTCTTCGAAAATGTCTTCTTTGTTAAATTCAAGTTCTTCTATGTCAATAAGATCAGGAGTTCGGCTACATTTTTGTAAATTTTGATATATTTTGACTAAAATCTTGATTTTTTGTAGATTATTTTCAGCCTCTAAATAAGAATTTAAGTGTATGATTAGGGTTTTTATGAGTTTTTCTCTATTTTCTTTATTTTCAAGAAATTCACCCCCCCGCCCGAGTGAATGCTTCTTTTAAATATTTGTTTTTCATATTATTCCTTTTTATATAAAATCAAGTAAAATAAAATCTTTTAATTTTGGGCATATTTCGCACAAATAATCACTATACCATTGCATCAACTCCCTTCTCTCTTTTAAATTTTGTGCAAAATTATATGAAGCTTTAACCTTATTTTTTTCCGTATGTGCCAAACACATTTCTATAATATTGCTACTAAACTGATGTTTTTGAATATTTTCGTGAGCTAGAGTACTAAACATAGATCTAAAACCATGTGGAGTAAAATCTTCATTTGAATATCCCATTCTTCTAAATACCATTCTTACTGTATTATCACTCAAGATCTCATTTAGTCCATCGCCTTTCTTTTTTGTTTAATGGATTTAAATAAAAGATCATGATGACTTATTTGTTTGTATTCTTTTAATAATTGCACTGCAATATCACTTAGATGTATACAATGCGCTTTTTTCATTTTCATTTTTGAAGCAGGTATGTTCCACAAGCCATTTTCTAAATCAATATCTTCCCAAGCAGCACTTCTTATGCTAAAACTTCTTTGCGCAGTAAGAAGCGACAATAAGATTGCCATTTTTGTATTTGTATCACATTGTATATAAATAATATTTTCAATTAATTCTTTAATTTTTGAAACTTCCGTAATAGTCGCAAAATGTCTTGTTTTTTTTGTTATAGACCAAATCCTTTCTTTTTATACCAAGCATAATATTATTTTCAATCATCTCTTTGTTAACTGCATAAGTTAATGTTGTAAATATTTTTTTACCGACTTCGGATTTTTTTGTAGTTTTATTTTTTCAAGAACATTTAAAATGTCGCTTCTTTTAAGATTACTAATGGGAATATCTCCTATAATAGGATAGCAATGATTTTCCATTCGCTTAATAGACTCATTGAGAGTGCGTTTTGTTATGTCGTTTTTTTGAAGAAAATACTGTTCAGCAATTTTTCTAAAACTTGTATCACATCCTTCTTTTTTTCTTATACTTTCATTAGTTTTTAGTAAAGTTTTTATCTCATTTTTTTATCTCGAGCTTCTTTAATTGATATTTGCGGAAATTGCCCCAAAGTTATTCTTTTTAATTTTCTTGTTTTTGGATCTTTACAATCAAATACAAAAGACTTTTTGCCGCTAGGATAAACTAATACAAATAAATTATCACTATCGCTAATTAAAAATTTTTTATCTTTTGGACTAATATTTACTATATCTTTCTGTGTAAGCATTTAAAAATAGACTCCTTGTGGTAATTTCTCCTAACTTTTTAGAATAAAAAATAAAAAGTTAGGAAAAAAGTTAGGAAATGAATTTTAACGGAAAAAACTTTAATTTAGGCTTTATATAGCTATAAATGCCTATTTTATCAATATTTTATAAGTATGATATTTATAGTAGTTTATAGTATCGATGGTGCGGTTAGCGAGATTTGAACTCGCACACGCAGAGCGTACCACCCCCTCAAGATGGCGTGTCTACCAATTCCACCATAACCGCATAAAAAAAGCCCAAAAAGGGCTTTGATAAGTTTTATTGTAAAACTATAAAAGGATTTGCATAAAGTGCTATTAGCGCGATAACAAGAGCATAGATAACTTGTGCTTCAATCATCGCTAAAGCGATAAACATAGTTGTCATTAATTTTGGCCCAAGGCCAGGGTTTCTAGCTGTTCCTGCAATTGTTGCCGCTGCAGTATTACCCATACCGATAGCACCACCAAGTGCTGCAACACCAAGACCTAAACCTGCTGCAAGAACTGAAAATGCTTTAATCCATACATTAATAGCTTCTTGCTCTACTGGAGCATTAGTTTCAGCTGCAAAAGCTACTGCTGAACATGCTAATAATAAAAAAAGAACTTTTTTCATTATCTTAACCTTTCTATAAAAAAATTTTTTCAATTTTTAAATCAGTTCGGCTTGCGTATCCCTACTTAAGACTTAAAAATAAAGCCGAATTATAACCAAAAGTATCTTTATTTTTATTGAAATTTACAAAAATTCACATTTTTGATTTAAATTTGATTGTTTTCAATAAAGCTTAAAAGTTTTTTTGCTTTAATAATATTTTAAAATAATTTTTAAGTTAAGGTTGTAACATTGAGTTCTAAATTTTCAAAAATAGGTTTCATTTTAGCGGTAGCAGGTTCAGCGGTGGGCTTGGGTAATGCTTGGAAATTTCCAACATTAGTAGGTCAAAGTGGTGGATCTGCTTTTATCTTGCTTTATATAATTCTTACTTTAGGTGTAGGTTTTGTGATATTTTTAGCTGAGCTTAGCATAGGAAAAATTAGTGAAAAAGATCCGGTTAATGCCTATGAAAAGTTAGCACCTTCAAATAAAAAAGCTTGGTCTTATGTTGGTTTTACTATGGTGGGGGCGATTTTAATAGTTTCTTTTTATACCTTGGTGATTGGCTGGATAGTTAAATATGTGTTTTTAAGTATCACTGGAAATTTGCCTATGGATCTAGAAGTAAGTAAAGCACAGTTTGGATTTTTTACAAGTGAGGATTTTTTAAGTCAGTTTATTTGTTTTACTTTGGTTTTTTTATGTGTTTTTTATATTGTTTCTAAAGGTGTTAAGAATGGGATTGAAAAGTTAAATGTTTGGATGATGCCTTCATTGTTTATTTTACTTATTTTGATGCTTGTTTATGCTATTAGTAAAGATGGTTTTATGATGGCGGTTAAATTTCTTTTTGTACCTGATTTTTCCAAAATCAACACTTCAAATGTTCTTGAAGCCTTAGGACTTGCTTTTTTTAGTCTTTCTTTGGGCGTTGGAACGATTATTACTTATTCTGCTAGTCTGCCTGATAAAACCAATTTTATTACCAGTACTTTAAATATTATTTTTATCAATCTTTTAGTTGGTTTATTAATGGGTTTGGTTGTTTTTACTTTTATCTTTGAATTTGGCTACAATCCTAATCAGCAAGGACCAGGACTTGTTTTTATTTCCTTAGCTACTTTATTTGAAAAAATTGGGGTGATTGGTTGTATTTTTGGAGCAGCATTTTTTATTTCTTTAATCTTTGCTGGTATTACTTCAGCTGTTTCAATGATAGAGCCTTTTGCTTTTTATCTTATTAATACTTTTGGCATGAGCCGTAAAAAAGCTTTGATTTTAATAGGAATTGTTGTTTATATTTTAGGAATGTTGTGTATTTTATCTTCTTTAAAAAGTACTCAGTTTGGATTTTTTGGAATGAGTTTTTTTGATTTGCTTGATAGTGTTTCAAGCAAGGTTATTATGCCTTTAGGTGGAATTTTGGCAGCTATTTTTGTGGGATTTGTGATGAAAAAAGATGCTTTAAAAATTTTATTTGAACCTTATATGAGCGGTATATTTTTTGAACTTTGGTATGTGTTTTTGAGATTTATTTCCCCTTTGGCTGTTGTTATAGTTATGATAGCCGCTTTTTTAAAGTGAGTTTGAAAAATAATGAGAACATATTTTTCAAAAATCGGTTTTGTATTGGCTGTTGCTGGTGGAGCCGTTGGTTTAGGTAATGCTTGGAAATTTCCAACTTTAAGTGCAGAAAATGGTGGTTTTGTTTTTGTGCTTTTATATTTGTTTTTTACCTTAACTATAGGATTTAGTATTTTTTTGGCTGAAGTGGCTATGGGACGTTTAAGTAAAAGTGATCTTGCAAATGCTTATTCAAATCTTGCTATAAAATATGGCAATAGATGGCGATATGGCGGCGTTTTTATGTTAGGTGGTATTTTTGTCCTCTCTTTTTATCTAGTTATCATGGGATGGGTTTTAAAATATACTGTAGTGAGTCTTTATTATCTTCCTAAAACTTTAGATGAAGCAGCAAGTAATTTTCAGAATTTAATCACTACAAATTTGACAAGTTCTGTTTTTTTCTTCACTTTATCTTTTTTTCTTACTTTATTGATAGTATCTAAAGGTTTAATCAAAGGGATTGAAAAATTAAACGTTGTTATAATGCCTAGCTTATTTTTAATGCTTGTTTTTATGTTGTTTTATTGCATGGGATTTAAGCAAGGTTTTGCAAATGCTTTTTCTTATTTATTTTATCCTGATTTTTCACACTTTAAATTTAGCTCTATTGCCGAAGCCTTAGGGCTTGCATTTTTTACCTTATGCTTGGGAATAGGTTGTATAGTTACATATTCATCAGCCTTGGATAAAAAAACAAATTTTATAAAAAGTTCAGTGTATATTGTTTTGATTAACTTATTGATTTCTTTTATTATGGGGCTTATTGTTTTTACTTTTATCTTTGAATTTGGAGCCGATCCACATACTCAAGGAGCGGGGATTGTTTTTGTATCCTTGATGAGTTTGTTTAATCAGCTTGGGATTTTAGGCTATATTTTTGCATTTTGTTTTTTCTTAGCACTTTTTTTTGCTGGTATTACTTCAGCTGTTTCAATGATAGAGCCTTTAACTTTTTATATGATTAATAACTATCAAATTTCTCGTGCTAAAGCTCTATTTTTAATAGGTTTATTTGTTTTTGTTTTTGGAATTTGTTGTATCTTGTCGTTAAATTTAAATTTTTTTTCTATGTTTAGTTTTTTTGGCAAAGATTTTTTTACTTTATTAGATAAATTAACTTCAAATTTTTTACTTCCACTTGGTGCTATAGCATGCTCTATATTTGTAGGTTTTTTTATGAATAAAAAACAAATTTATAAAATTTTTTCTAAATTTATAAGTCGAAAAATTTTCTTAATTTGGTTGTTTTTTATTCGTTTTATATCGCCTATAGCAATAATTTTGGTAATGTGTTATCAAATTTTTGTATAATAATGAAAAAATATTTTTTAAGGAAAAATAATGGCTAAAAAATTCATCGATGTAATGGATACAAGCTTTAGGGATGGTTTTCAGTCTGTTTATGGAGCTAGGGTTTTAATGGATGATTTTTTTCCTGCAGTAGAAGCAGCAAAAGAAGCAGGCATTACACATTTTGAATTTGGCGGTGGTGCTAGATTTCAAAGCTTGTATTTTTATCTTAATGAAGATGCTTTTACCATGATGGATAAATTTAGGGCTATTGTAGGAAAAGATACCAATCTTCAAACTTTAGCAAGAGGGGTCAATACCGTTACTTTAGATACTGGAAGTAGTGAACTTATTGATTTGCATGCAAAACTTTTTGCAAAACACGGTACTACAACGATAAGAAATTTTGATGCCCTTAATGATGTAAATAATTTAAAATTTAGTGGTGAATGTATAGTAAAACATGGGTTAAAGCATGAAATTACTATCACTTTAATGGATTTACCGCCAAATTGTAAAGGTGCCCATGATGTGCCTTTTTATGAAAAAATTTTAAAAGAAATTTTAGCAGCAGAAATTCCTTTTCATAGTATTTGTTTCAAAGATGCAAGTGGGACTTCTAATCCAAATAAAATTTATGAAACCATTAAAATGGCTAGAAAAATTTTACCTCAAGATACACACATTAGACTTCATACGCATGAAACTGCAGGAGTGAGTATAGCCTGCTATCTTGCAGCACTTGAAGCAGGGGTTGATGGTATCGATTTGGCTGCGGCTCCAGTAAGTGGCGGAACCTCTCAGCCTGATATTTTAACCATGATGCATGCTTTAAAAGGCAAAGATTATGATTTAGGCGGACTTGAGGAAGAAAAAATTCTAAAATACGAAGAAGTTTTAAAAGATTGTTTAAAAGAATATTTTTTACCACCTGAAGCTACTATGGTAAATCCACTTATTCCTTTTTCTCCTATGCCAGGAGGAGCTTTAACAGCAAATACACAAATGATGAGAGATAATAATATCTTAGATAAATTTCCACAAGTCATTCATGCTATGAGAGAAGTTGTAGAAAAAGGTGGATTTGGTACTTCGGTTACTCCAGTTTCTCAATTTTATTTTCAACAAGCTTTTAATAATGTGATGTTTGGACCTTGGAAAAAAATAGCAGAAGGTTATGGAAAAATGGTGCTTGGTTATTTTGGAAAAACTCCTGTTACACCCGATGCAAATATTGTTGAACTTGCTTCAAAACAACTTAATTTAGAACCTACTACAGAGCTTGCTATTAATATAGCTGATAAAGATGAGAGTAAAAGTATAGTTTATACCAAAACCTTGCTTGAAAAAGAGAGTATAGAAACGAGTGAAGAAAATATATTTATTGCAGCAGCTTGTAAAGAAAAAGGTATAGCATTTTTAAAAGGAGAGGCAAAGGTAAATGTACGCAAATTAGCTAGTATGCCAAAGCCTATGAGTGTAGATGAAAACAAATTTACCGTAGCTGTAAATGGTAATAAATATCATGTAGAGGTAAGCTATGGTTTTGATAAAGATGTTAATGTTAAAAGTGTAAAAAAAGTAGAAGAAAATAAAAATATTGTTTCTTCAAATTCAACAAGTTCTGTAGATGCTGAAAATGAAGTTTTAGCAGGTATTTCAGGTAATGTCTTTAAAATTTATGTTAACGAAGGTGAAGAAGTAAAATCAGGTCAAGCCATCATGGTTTTAGAAGCAATGAAAATGGAGATTGAGGTTAATGCTCCAAAAGATGGAATTATTTCAGAGCTTTGTATTAAAATAGGCGATACTGTTAACGAAGGCGAAGTATTAGCTATCTATAAGAATTAAAGTGAGGGAAAGATGAAAAAATTTGATAATTTAGGTTTGGATAATATAAAAGAAATTTTTCATAATTTAAGTTATGATGAATTAAATGCTCATGAAAAAGCAAATAATGAAGGTTTAAGTACGGATAATGATACTTTTTGTGTAGATACAGGGATTTTTACAGGTAGAAGTCCTAAAGATAAATATTTTGTAAAACAAGATCCATCTAGTAAGTATATTGCTTGGGGAAAGGTAAATCAGCCCATTACAAAAGAATTATTTGATAAGCTTTTGACCAAAGCAAAACAAGAATTAAGTGGAAAGAAAATTTATGTTCAAGATGCTTTTTGTGGCGCTTCTTTGCAAAGTCGCAAAGCAGTAAGATTTGTTACTGAAATTGCATGGCAAGCGCATTTTGTTAAAAATATGTTTATTCGCCCAAGTCAAGAAGAACTTGAGAATTTTAAAGCAGATTTTATTGTTTATAATGCTTGCAAATGTATCAATGAAGATTACAAACAAGATGGTTTAAATTCAGAGGTTTTTGTAATCTTTAATGTTGAAGAAAATATAGCAGTTATTGGTGGAACTTGGTATGGCGGAGAAATGAAAAAAGGTATTTTTTCTATGATGAATTATTGGTTGCCACTAGAAAATAAACTTTCTATGCATTGTAGTGCAAATGTCGGAGAAAAAGGTGATGTAGCACTTTTCTTTGGACTTAGTGGCACTGGAAAAACTACACTCTCAACCGATCCAAAAAGAAAACTTATAGGTGATGACGAACATGGTTGGGATGATGAAGGTGTATTTAATTTTGAGGGTGGTTGTTACGCAAAAACAATCAATCTCGATCCTGAACATGAGCCTGAAATTTATGGTGCCATTAAAAGAAATGCACTTTTAGAAAATGTAGTTTTAAGAGCCGATAAGAGTGTTGATTATGCTGATGCTTCAAAAACAGAAAATACAAGAGTTTCTTATCCTATAGAGCATATTGAAAATCATGAGCCTAGTCTAAAAGCAGGGCATCCAAAAAATATTATATTTTTAAGTGCAGATGCTTTTGGAATTTTACCTCCAGTAAGTAAACTAAGCAAAGAGCAGGCTATGTATTATTTTTTAAGTGGTTATACAGCAAAAGTAGCTGGAACTGAGCGTGGTATTTTAGAACCTCAAGCAACTTTTTCAGCTTGTTTTGGAGAACCTTTTATGCCTTTGCATCCAACGGTTTATGCGAGATTACTTGGTGAAAAGATTGAAAAGCATGAAGCTAATGTTTATCTTGTTAATACAGGCTGGAGCGGTGGAAGCTACGGTGTGGGTAAAAGAATGAGCATTAAGGCTACTAGGGCTTGCATTAATGCTATTCTAGATGGAAGTATTGCAAAATGCGAATTTGAAAATTTTGAAGTGTTTGATTTAGCTATTCCAAAAGCTTTAGAAGGTGTAGAAAGCACGCTTTTAAATCCTATAAATACTTGGTCAGATAAAAATAATTATATTGCAACAAGAGATAAATTAGCACATATGTTTATACAAAATTTTAAACGTTATGAAGATGTCAAAGAAGGCATTGAATTTAGCAAATTTGGACCAAAAATTTAAGGCATTTAAATGAAAAATGAAATGTGGTCAGGACGCTTTAGTGGTGCAAGTGATGAGCTTTTAAAAGAATTTAATGCAAGTTTAAATGTAGATAAAACTTTGTTCAATGAAGATATACAAGGTTCTATAGCACACGCTACAATGCTTGAAAGTTGTGGTATTTTAAAAAAAGAAGAATTAGATGCTATTATAAAAGGTTTAGAGCAGGTTAGAAGTGAAATAGAGCAAGGCAAATTTATTTTTGATATTAAAGATGAAGATATTCATATGGCTATAGAAAAGCGTTTAAGCGAGCTTATAGGTAGTGAAATTGGTGGAAGACTTCATACTGCAAGAAGTAGAAATGATCAAGTGGCTACTGATTTTAAACTTTTTGTCAAAAAATCTCATATTGAACTTATAAAGCTTTTAAAAGAATTGATTCAAACCATGCTCGAACATGCCAAAGTGCATAAAAAAACTATTATGCCAAGTTTTACACATTTACAACACGCTCAGCCTGTGAGTTTTTCTTTTTATATTTTAGCTTATGCTTTTATGCTAATGCGAGATATTAAGCGTTTGCAAAATAGTCTAGAACTCGCTGATTTTTCGCCACTTGGGTCTTGTGCGTGTGCAGGAACAAGCTATGCCACCAATCGTGAGTTGAACGCTAAAATTTTAGGATTTAAAGATATTATGCCAAATGCTATGGATGGAGTGAGTGATAGAGATTTTGCTCTTGATTTACTTTATGATATAGCAGTTATTTTTACACACACTTCAAGACTTTGCGAGGAAATGATTTTATTTTCAAGTTCGGAATTTTCTTTTATATCCATAAGTGATAGTTTTTCAACAGGAAGTTCTATCATGCCTCAGAAAAAAAATCCCGATGTTTGTGAACTTATACGCGGAAAAACAGGGCGTGTCTATGGAAATCTGATTTCTCTTTTAACTATAATGAAAGCTCTACCTTTAGCTTACAATAAAGATATGCAAGAAGATAAAGAAGGGCTTTTTGATAGTGTAAAAACCGCTAAAGATAGTTTAATCATCTTAAATGCAATGTTAAAAGAAATACGAATTAATAAAGAAAATATGCTTAATGCTTGCAAAAAAGGTCATTTATTGGCTACTGATTTGGCGGATTATTTAGTGCGTGAAAAAAATATTCCTTTTAGAAAGGCACATTTTATAGTAGGAAATGTTGTTGCACAAGCTGAAATACAAGGCATTGATATAAGCGAAATTAAAGATCTTTCAAAAATAGATCCTATATTTGATGAAAAAGCTATAGAGCTTTTAAATTTTGAAATTTCTTTAAATTCTAAACAAAGTGAAGGCTCAAGTTCTACTACAAGCGTAGAAAAGCAAATTCAAATTTTACAAGAATTTATTAAAAAAATATAAATATTGTTTAGGCTATTTTGCCTAAACATTGAATCTAAAATGCATTACATCGCCATCTAAAACGATATAGTCTTTTCCTTCAAGGCGTAGCTTTCCTGCTTCTTTGGCGCCATTTTCGCCTTTGTATTGGATATAGTCTTCATAGGAAATAACTTCAGCTTTTATAAAGCCTTTTTCAAAGTCATTATGAATCACGCTCGCTGCTTTTGGTGCTTTCCAGCCTTTTTTGATTGTCCAAGAACGCACTTCAACTACACCAGCGGTAAAATAACTGATCAGTCCAAGCTTAGTAAAAGCAGTGCGTATGATTTGATCAAGACCGCTTTCGTTAACTCCTAGAGAACTTAAAAATTCACGACTTTCTTCATCACTTAATCCTACTAATTCTTCTTCGATTTTTGCACAAAGCTTGATAACTTCATGATCATTTTTTTTAGCATATTCTTTTAAAGCTTTTACATAATCATTATCTTCACTAATACCATTTTCATCAACATTTGCACCATAAATCACTTCTTTAGCAGAAAGCAGTCTTAATTCTTTGATTAAGGCTTGATAAATTTCGCTTTCTTTTTCAGGATAAGAACTTGCAGCTAAGCCTTTGTTTAAATGATCAAGTAAAGAATTTGCAAGTTCGAGGCTTTCTTTAGCACCCTTTTGGTTGGCTTTGGTTTCTTTGGTGAGTTTTTCTATTTTTTTACTAAGTTGTTCAATATCTGCTAAAATAAGTTCTGTATTGATAATTTCTACATCACGCAAAGGATTAACTCCACCTTCAACATGGGTGATATTTTCTTCATCAAAACAACGCACTATGTGTAAAATAACCTCAGTTTCGCGTATATTTGAAAGAAATTTATTTCCTAAGCCTTCACCCTTACTTGCACCTTTAACAAGTCCAGCGATATCTACAAATTCTATTAAAGAATGCATAATTCTTTCAGGTTTTACGATTTTAGCAAGTTCATTAAGTCTTAAGTCAGGAACTTCAACCATGGCTTTGTTAGGCTCTATAGTGCAAAAAGGATAGTTTGCACTTTGGGCATTTTGTGCTTTAGTTAAAGCATTAAAAGTCGTTGATTTGCCAACATTTGGAAGTCCTACTATACCTACGCTTAAACTCATTTAGATTTCCTTAAAATTTGAATTAAATAATTAACACACATTCTAACTCCAGCTCCACCTGCACCAAAACTAGAATATCCCCAAGATTTTTCCGTATAAGCAGGTCCTGCTATGTCAAGATGTAACCATTTGTCTTTATATTCTTTACGAATAAATTTATCTAAAAATAACCCCGCGGTAATTGCGCCTCCATAGCGACTAGAGGCAGTGTTGCTAATATCGGCAATATTTGATTTTATAAGTTCTCTTAAGTGGGGGTTAAAGTGTAAGATTGTAGTATATTCTCCACTTTTTTTAGAGCTTAGATAAAAATCATTTTGCAATTCTTCATTGTTTCCCATAATAGCACTTGTAAATTCTCCAAGTCCTACAACACAAGCTCCAGTAAGTGTTGCCATATCGATAAGTAAATCAGGTTTTAAATCTTGTGCAAAAGAAAGACAATCAGCTAAAACCAAGCGTCCTTCTGCATCTGTATTTCTTACTTCTATACTTACGCCTTCGCGACTGATTAACACATCATCAGGCTTATAAGCATTGCCGCCTATCATATTTTCAGTTGCACCTAAAATACAATGCACTTCTAAATCTAAAGCAAGCTCGGCTACGGCTTTTATGATCCCCATTGCTGCTGCTGCACCGCTTTTATCAGCTTTCATTGTAAGCATAAAATCAGCTGGTTTTAAGCTTAATCCACCGCAATCGTAAGTTAAGCCTTTTCCAACAAATACAACACGTTTTTTTGCATTTTTGGCTTTATAGCTTAGATGAATGAGGCGTGGTGGATGTACCGAGGCACGATTGACTGCCAAAAAAGCATTCATTTTTTCTTTGGCCAAAAATTTTTCATCATAAATTTTACAAATAATGTTTTTATTTTCTTTAGCTAAATTTTGCGCATCTTCTGCCATTTTTAAAGGGGTGTAAATTTCAGGAATTTCATTGACTATATTTTTAGTAAAATTTGTGGCATTAGCTAAAATTTCTCCACGCTCCAAGCCTATCTTAGCTTCATCTTTATTAAATTTCTTACCATTTAATTCTTCGCTTGAAATAATAAATTTTTCCAAAGTGCTTGTTTTTTTCTCGCTTTTATATTTATCAAATTTATAAGCTCCAAAAAGTACGCCTTCAACTAAAGATGTAAAACTTCTAACTACACAATCTCCTATTATGCTAGGAAGTTTTACGCTTTTTATATTAAGCTTTTCAAGAGTTTTATATGCTGTGCAAAGACTTAATCTTATATCCTCATAAGCAAGGCTTTTAAGCTCTAAATAAAGCTTTTTATTGTTTAAGTCTAGTAATACACCTTCGCCTTTGTAATTATTAAGTTTAAAAAAATCTTTTTCTTTGTTAAAATTTTTTAAATTTTTATCCTGTATAAAAATAAGTTCAAAGTCTGCTTTTATAGCATCTAGTTTTTTATCGTTTAATTCAAATTTCATGATTTTTTCCTTTTATCTTTAAGTATAGCTTTTTCCATTTGTTTAAAACCAAATAATAAAAGGGATAAAAAAGCTATAATAATAATGGCTGCATAATACCAATGTTCTTCAGCCCAAGTCACCATCTTCCAAATTTGTTCTCCAAAATACCAAGCTAAAAGTATAGTGATTGATGCCCAAACCCAAGCACTAAAAAGATTGATAATAGCAAATTTTTTTGCACTATAACGCGTGACTCCTATACTCATAGGTATAATGGTTCTAAAGCCATACATATAGCGTTGTATAAAAATAATAGGCCAACCAAAACGTTGTAAAAGTAAGTGTGCTACTGCAAATTTACGCCTTTGGGTTTTTAATTTTTTTTGTATGTAGCGTTTATTATATCTTCCTATATAGAAATAAATTTGATCGCCTACAAAACCACCAAGTCCTGCTATAAATATAACAAAGCCTAAATTTACATGTCCTTGATGGGCAAAAATACCTGCCAAAATTAAAGCCAACTCCCCTTCTAAAATACACCATAAAAAAATAATAATATATGCTAGATCTTTGTATTGGTAAAGTAAATTTTTTAAAAATTCTTCCATTTGCGCCTTTCTATAGTTTTAAATTTCTAAAACACTATAAACTGAAGTAAGTTTTTCAAGTTTATTTGCTCCATTTAAATCTTTAAGATTCATTAAAAAACAAGCTTCAACGCATTTTGCTCCAGCTTTTTGAATAAGTTCATACGAAGCTATAGCTGTTCCGCCAGTTGCTATTAAATCATCTACAAGTAAAACCTTTGCATTTTGAATATTTTTAAATGCATCTTTATGAAGTTCTACTTTATCGCTGCCATATTCAAGATCATATTCGCAGCTAAAGGTTTCAAAAGGGAGTTTTCCAGGTTTTCTAATAGGCACAAAAGGAAGATTAAGTTTTGCACAAATCATAGATGCAAAGATAAATCCTCTGCTTTCTGTTCCTGCTATGAAGTCTAGATTGTAATCTTTGTAGCGTTCTTTTAAATGTTTAAGTAGAAAATTTAAAGCCTCTTTGTTATTTAGTAGAGTGGTAATATCTCTAAAAATAATTCCTTTTTTTGGAAAATCAGCAATAATTCTAATGCTATCAAGCAGGTATTTTTGTTCTTCTTGTGTTAGTTTTATCATAATAATGCCTCGATTTTTGCTTCTAATTCTTTAATTCTTTGTCTTAGTTTGTCATTTTCTAAACGATATTGAGAATTTCTAGTTCTTAAAGATGTAAGGTCTGCTTTGATTTTATTAAGCTCTTCTGTGAGTATATCTATATTTCCAAGACTTCTTTGAAGTTGGATTTGTAGTTTTCTAATAACAATCTCAGTATCATCAAGATTGTTTTTGATAAAATCTTTTGATGTTTTTTCTTTATTAAGTAGAGTTTTATAGTAAAACAACATTACAATCAGATAGATAGTTGCACAAATTAATATAGTTAAAACAAGCCAGTTTGTAAACATTATATTTTTACCTCAATTTTTTGAATTCTTTGCATATGTCTCCCTTCTTCAAAAGGAGTTTGAATGAATTTTTCTATAATATCTGTAGCTAATTCAATCCCGATTAATCTTCCACCTAATGCCAAAACATTGGCATCATTATGTCTTCTTGCAAGTTCCGCACTTAAGCTTTCATGGCATAATGCGCAGCGAATGTTTTTATGACGATTTGCTGCAATAGAAATTCCAATTCCACTTCCACAAATAAGAATGCCAAAGCTTCGTTTGTCTATTTTTTCGGCAAGTAAATGTGCATAATCAGGATAATCACAGCTTGCGCAAGTGTTTGTTCCTAAATCGTTAAAAATTATATTTTTTTCTTTTAAAAATACGCAAATTTTTTCTTTTAATTCAAAACCAGCATGATCACTAGCAATATAAATTTTTTCCCTAAGCATTGGTTTCCTAATTACTATATAAAATAAGATAAAAATCTAATCTTATCATATTAAATCATAAAAACAGCTTTTCTTTTTTTAAAAATAAGCTTTATTTTTCTTTATATATGTTAGAATTTGCGACAAGAAAAATAAAATTTCAATAAATTAAGGGGAGAAGAAAATGAAGCTCATACTCATAGGATCTTCAACAGGTGGTCCTAATCAGCTTAAATTTCTTTTAAAGGATATTGATATAAAAAATACTTGTGTAGTTATAGCTCAACACATGAGTGTTAGTTTTATTCCATCTTTTGTGGGGCAATTTAATAAAGAGGCTTTTAGTGAAGTGTGCTTATTGAACGATAAAGAGATATTAAGCAATAAAATTTATATTTGCCCTAAAAATACTATTTTATCTGGAAATTTAAATATTGTAGCCTCTTGGCAAGATGTGGTATCAAGTTTTAAGCCAAGTGTAGATTTGCTTTTTCATTCCGCTGTTTCTTTGGCAAAAACAAATAAAATACTTGCTATTATTTTAACGGGTATGGGAGATGATGGCGCAAAAGGTTTATTTGAGCTTTATAAAACAGGGGTTAGATGTTTATGTGAGAATGAGGCAGATAGCGTCGTTTATGGTATGCCAAAAAGAGCAAAAGATATGAATCCACATTTAAAACCTATGAGCTTAAAAGAAATTAAAAAAGAAATTATAAATTTTATTGATCAGGATTAATAAAAGGAAAATTACATGGAAAAAAAAATAACTCCTAGCGAATTAGAACTTAATGAATTTATAAAAATTATCAACGAAATGAGCGGTATTGATTTAACCGATAAAAAAAATATATTAGCTTTAAAGTTGAATAAATTTCTTGAAGGAACTAATACTAAAAATTTTTCCGAATTTTTGGGAAAATTAAAAAGTAATAGACAACTTAAACAAGAAACTTTAGATTTTGTAACCATAGGTGAAACTTATTTTTTAAGAGAATTGGCTCAATTGAAAGAAATAATTTATTATGCCAAAAGCTTAGAAAAGAGAGTAAATATCCTAAGCGCCCCTTGTTCAAGTGGAGAAGAGGTATATTCTTTGGCATTATTGGCTGCACAGAATTTTATTAAAGATATGTATGTTTTAGGCATTGATATTAATTCAAGCGTGATTGAAAAAGCAAAACTTGGAAAATATCAAGGAAGAACTTTACAGCGATTGAGCGAGAGTGAAAAAAGAAGGTTTTTTTTAGAAAGCGAAGATAAATTTTATACTATTAATAAAAATGAGCTTTGTACTTGTAAATTTGAACTTTGCAATGTTTTTGAAGAAAAATTTTCAAGATTGGGAAAATTTGATATTATAGCTTCTAGAAATATGATTATTTATTTTGATCATGAATCAAAACTAAAACTTATGGAGAGATTTCATAGAATTTTAAATGATAAAGGAAGGCTTTATGTTGGCAATGCTGATTTAATTCCAGAGACTATTTATTTTAAAAAGATTTTCTCTCCAAGAGGTGTTTACTATGAAAAAGTATGAATTCTAAAAATTACTAAAAGTTACACTTTAGAAATTTATTAGTAAAAATAAGTTACATTTTGAAGTAGTTTTCTTTATTTAATGATAAAATAATTTTAATTAATTTTATATTTAGTTAAAAATAAAGGAAAAAACTTGATTGAATTAAAAAATGTAAACAAATACTACGGAACTCATCATGTTCTAAAGAATATTAATCTTTCTGTTAAAGAAGGTGAGAAGCTTGTTATTATAGGTCCAAGTGGAAGTGGAAAAAGTACAACTATCCGTTGCATGAATGGGCTTGAAGAAGTTAGTTCAGGAGAGGTCGTAGTTAACAATCTTGTTTTAAATCATAAAAATAAAATTGAAATTTGTCGAAAATATTGTGCAATGGTTTTTCAGCATTTTAATTTATATCCACATATGACGGTTTTGCAAAATTTAACCTTAGCTCTAATGAAACTTCAAAAAAAATCTAAAAAAGAAGCTGAAGAAACAGCTTTTAAGTATTTAAAAGTCGTAGGTTTAGTGGATAAAGCAAATGTTTATCCAGCAACCCTTTCAGGCGGACAACAACAGCGCGTTGCTATAGCAAGATCACTTTGTACTAAAAAACCCTATATTTTATTTGATGAACCTACTTCAGCCCTTGATCCAGAAACCATACAAGAGGTTTTAGATGTAATGAAAGAAATTTCACACCAAAGCAATACTACCATGGTGGTTGTTACACACGAAATGGGTTTTGCAAAAGAAGTAGCAGATAGGATTATTTTTATGGAAGATGGCGCTATTGTGGAAGAAAATATTCCTAGTGAATTTTTCTCAAATCCAAAAACCGAACGAGCGCGACTCTTTTTAGGGAAAATTCTTAAAAATTAACCAAAATTGAAAGGAGAAAAAATGGTTTTTAGAAAATCTTTATTAAAGTTGGCAGTTTTTGCTCTAGGTGCTTGTGTTGCATTCAGTAATGCTAATGCAGCAGAAGGTAAACTTGAGTCTATTAAATCTAAAGGACAATTAATAGTTGGTGTTAAAAATGATGTTCCACATTATGCTTTACTTGATCAAGCAACAGGTGAAATTAAAGGTTTTGAAGTAGATGTTGCCAAATTGCTAGCTAAAAGTATATTAGGTGATGATAAAAAAATAAAACTAGTCGCAGTTAATGCTAAAACAAGAGGCCCTTTGCTTGATAATGGTAGTGTAGATGCAGTGATAGCAACTTTTACTATTACTCCAGAGAGAAAAAGAATTTATAATTTCTCAGAACCTTATTATCAAGATGCTATAGGGCTTTTAGTTTTAAAAGAAAAAAATTATAAATCTTTAGCTGATATGAAAGGTGCAAATATTGGAGTAGCTCAAGCTGCAACTACAAAAAAAGCTATAGGTGAAGCTGCTAAAAAAATTGGTGTCGATGTTAAATTTAGTGAATTTCCTGATTATCCAAGTATAAAAGCTGCTTTAGATGCTAAAAGAGTTGATGCGTTTTCTGTAGACAAATCAATATTGTTAGGTTATGTGGATGATAAAAGTGAAATTTTACCAGATAGTTTTGAACCACAAAGTTATGGTATTGTAACCAAAAAAGATGATCCAGCTTTTGCAAAATATGTTGATGATTTTGTAAAAGAACATAAAAGTGAAATTGATGCTTTAGCGAAAAAATGGGGTTTATAATATGAATGAAAGTGTAGGTTTTGTTGAACATTTAAGACAAATTCTTACTTCTTGGGGTTTATATGATGAAAATAGTATAAGCCCTTTTGCGGTATGGAAATTTTTAGATGCTTTGGATAATAAAGATGCTTTTATTAATGGTTTTATTTATACTTTAGAAGTAAGCATTCTTGCTTTGCTTATAGCTACAATTTTTGGAACTATAGGCGGAGTTATGGCTATAAGTAGATTTAAAATTATCAGAGCCTACACTAGAATTTACGTAGAGCTTTTTCAAAATGTTCCTTTGGTAATACAAATTTTCTTTTTGTTTTATGCCTTGCCTATTTTAGGTATAAGACTTGATATATTTACTATTGGTGTATTGGGTGTTGGGGCTTATCACGGAGCTTATGTAAGCGAGGTGGTTAGAAGTGGAATTTTGGCTGTGCCAAGAGGTCAGTTTGAAGCTTCTGCTTCTCAAGGGTTTACTTATATTCAGCAAATGCGTTATATCATAGTACCTCAAACCATTAGAATTATTTTACCACCGATGACAAATCAAATGGTAAATTTAATCAAAAATACCTCTGTATTGCTTATTGTAGGTGGAGCTGAGTTAATGCATTCTGCTGATAGTTATGCAGCTGATTATGGAAATTATGCGCCAGCTTATATATTTGCAGCGGTTTTATATTTTATAATTTGTTATCCTTTGGCTTATTTTGCAAAGGCTTATGAAAATAAATTAAAAAAAGCACATTTAACGAGATAAAGGGTTGTTAATGGAAAATGTTTTTAATGCACAAAATATTGAATTTTTAATGCAAGGTTTATTTCTGACATTAAAAATAGCCTTAGCAACTTGTATTATTTCGATTGTTTTTGGAACTTTTTTAGCTATAACTAAAAATTATGGGGATAGATTAAGTAAATTTTTAGCAGCTTGCTATATAGATATTTTTAGAAATACTCCTTTATTATTATGGATGCTTGCAGCTTGTTTTGTTCTACCTGTATTTTTTGGACAATTTCCTCAAGCTTTTTGGGGTACTATAGGATTTTCACTTTATACGAGTTCGGTTATGGCTGAAATTATTAGAGGTGGATTAAATTCTATACCAAAAGGTCAGTTTGAAGCAGCTTATTCTCAAGGTTTTGGTAAATTTTTTACTCTTTTTTATATTATTTTACCACAAACTTTTAGAAAAATAGTACCTGCTTTATTATCTCAAATTGTAACCACTGTAAAGGATACAGCTTATTTAGCGGGTTTAGGTATAGCTGAGCTTACTTATAACTCAAAAACTATATTGGCAAAACTAACAAGTTTTGAAGAAATTTTAGCGATGATAGGTGTTGTTGCGGGAATCTATTTTATAATATGTTTTTCACTTTCTATGTTGGTAAGATATTATGCCAAAAAGACAGCTTACATTTCTTAAAAAAGCTTATATTTTTATATAAGCTTTTTAAATTTACAGCAGTTTTTAACATTTTTTTTATTAAAATCCTTTGTATTAATTCATAATTTTATTGATTAAGGTTTTTTATGCGAGGTTATAAAATTTTTTCAGGCTCAGCTAATGTGGAATTTGCAAGACAAGTTTCTAAATATCTTTCCCTGCCTTTAAGCGATGCTGGAGTAAAACGGTTTAGTGATGGGGAGATTAGTGTTCAAATTGATGAGAGCGTACGCGGAAAGGATGTTTTTATTATTCAAAGTACTTGTGCTCCTACAAACGATAATTTAATGGAACTTTTAATTCTTACAGATGCTTTGCGTCGCTCAAGTGCAAATTCGATTACGGCTATTATCCCATATTTTGGCTATGCGAGACAAGATAGAAAAGCAAATCCTAGAGTGCCAATTACTGCTAAACTTGTGGCTAATTTGATTCAGGCAGCTGGGATTGATCGCGTAGCTACGATAGATTTGCATGCAGGACAAATTCAGGGTTTTTTTGATATTCCAGTAGATAATCTTTATGGAAGTATAGTTTTTAATGATTATATTAAAGCCAAACATTTTAAAAATGCTATTATAGGAAGTCCAGATATAGGCGGTGTTGCAAGAGCTAGGAGTGTTGCAAAGCATTTAGGACTTGATATAGTTATAGTTGATAAGCGTCGCGAAAAAGCCAATGAAAGTGAAGTAATGAACATCATTGGAGATGTAAAAGATAAAGAAGTTATCCTAGTAGATGATATTATTGATACTGCTGGCACTATAGTTAAAGCTGCAGAAGCTTTAAAAGAAAAAGGTGCAAAATCTGTTATGGCTTGCTGTACTCATGCAGTTTTAAGTGGAAAAGCCTATGAGAGAATAGCAAGTGGAGCTTTAGATGAGCTTGTAGTAACAGATACCATACCTTTAAAAGAGCAATTACCAAATATTAAAGTATTAAGTGTTACATCTGTTTTTGCTGAAGTAATACGTCGTGTTTATCATAACGAAAGTGTAAATTCTCTCTTTATTTAGATTAAAAAAGCTTAAAGATTGTTTTTAAGCTTTTCATTTTTATGCTACTTAAAGAAACAAAAAATATATATTTTTTAAAAATGTGAAAAAACTAAACATCTTTCTATACAATTTAATCTATAAATCTGTTATTCTTTGAAAATATTTTATTTTCTTAGGAGAAATATGACTCAGTTAAGTACTAAAATTTTATGGTTGCTTGTTGCAACTTTAGGCGCTATTTGTTTTAGTTATTTAGCTTTACAAAATGGCGAAAGTGTATCAGCGATTTATTTGGTGGTTGCTGCTGTATGTATTTATATGATAGGATATAGATTTTATGGGCATTTTGTAGCTTATAAGGTTTTAGAACTTGATAAAAATCGCGCAACACCAGCACTTGTAGAAAATGATGGGCGTGATTTTGTGCCTACAAATAAGGCTGTATTATTTGGACATCATTTTGCTGCTATTGCAGGAGCAGGTCCATTAGTAGGACCTATCTTGGCTGCTCAAATGGGATATTTGCCTTCTATGCTTTGGATTTTAGTAGGAGGAGTTTTAGCGGGTGCTGTGCATGATTTTGTTGTTCTTTTTATATCTACTCGTAGAAAAGGTAGAAGTCTTGGCGAGATGATTAAGGATGAGATGGGTAAATTTACAGGTGGAGTTGCTATGGTGGCGATTTTTGGCATTATGCTTATTATTATTGCCATTTTAGCTATGGTGGTTGTAAAAGCTTTAGCAGAATCTCCATGGGGTTTATTTACTATCGCAATGACTATTCCTATAGCAATATTTATGGGAATTTATATGCGTTTTATCCGTCCAGGTAGAGTAGGGGAGGCTTCTATAATAGGTTTTGTGCTTTTAATTTTGGCTATTCATTATGGTAGCGTTATAGCTGCTGATCCTTATTGGGCTAAAATATTTACTTTAGAAGCTCCAACTTTGGCAATTGTTATGATGGCTTATGGTTTTATTGCTTCTGTTTTACCTGTGTGGTTTTTACTTGCTCCAAGAGATTATCTTTCAACTTTTTTGAAAATCGGTGTTATTGTGGTAATGGCTGTAGCTATTGTTTTGGTTGCTCCTGATTTGCAAATGCCAAAAGCAAATACTCAGTATTTTGATGGAACAGGTCCAGTATTTGCAGGTGGAGTATTTCCATTTTTATTTATTACCATTGCTTGTGGTGCGATCAGTGGTTTTCATGCTTTGATTTCTAGTGGAACTACTCCTAAAATGCTTGAAAACGAAACTCATGCCTTAGCTGTTGGATATGGCTCTATGCTTGCTGAAAGTGCTGTGGCGATTATGGCTTTAATTTGTGCTTGTATTTTACATCCAGGTCTTTATTTTGCTATAAATTCAAGCTCTGCTTTGATAGGAACAGATGTTGTAAGTGTAGCACAAACCATTTCAAGTTGGGGATTTAGCATTACTCCTGAAGAAATTACTACTTTGACTACAAATATAGGAGAGCATACTATACTTTCAAGAACAGGTGGAGCTCCAACTTTTGCTATAGGTGTAGCTTTGATCTTGCATGAACTTTTTGGCGGCGTGGATTTGATGGCTTTTTGGTATCATTTTGCTATATTGTTTGAAGCTTTATTTATTTTAACAGCGGTGGATGCTGGGACAAGGGCTTGTCGTTTTATGGTGCAAGATATATTGGGTAATGTTTATAAACCTTTAGGAGATATTCATAATTATCCAGCTGGACTTTTGGCTACGGCTTTAAGTGTTGCAGGTTGGGGATATTTTCTTTATCAAGGTGCCATTGATCCTAAGGGAGGAATTTATACGCTTTGGCCTCTTTTTGGCGTGAGTAATCAAATGCTTGCGGGTATGGCTTTGCTTCTTGCTACAACTATACTTGTAAAAATGGGCAAGGCAAGATATACTTGGGTTACTTTAGTACCTGCGGTATTTGTCTTAGTGGCAACTCTGTATGGAGGAATTCAAAAAATTATGCCTTATGAAGAAGGCAATAAAGTAGCAAATGCGGTAAGTCATGTAGCCGCCGTTAGCATACAAAGTCAAAAAATTAAAGATTTAGAATTTAAATTAAATAACACTAAAGATGAAAAAGAAATTTCTACAATTAAAAAAGAAATTTCAATAGCCACTCAAAGTAAAGTTGGAAATTTACTTAATGCAATTCTTTGTGTGTTCTTTATGATAGCTACCTTGCTTGTTATAATTTCTTGTATAGGAATTTGCTTAGGTAAAATTAAAATTCCTCTTAAAGAAACTAAGTATATTAAGATTGATGAATTTCAAAAAATTTAAGTATTATTATGAAAAAGCCGAAAGGTTTTTTCATCCCTTGGTGGGACTTTCTAGTTATGATAAGTATTTAGAACACATGAAACAAAAACATCCAGGAAAAATTCCAAAAACCAGAGGGGAATTTTTCAAAGAATGTCTAGATAAAAAATATAATAGTGGCGGTTTAAATAAATGCTGATAAGCTTAAAGGATAAAGTTTTATCATACAAAATAAGCTTTAAGCATTTAAAAAGCCATGAATTCTTTTAAGTTCTTCAGTAATAGGCTTTTTCTTTCCATCTCTTGTAACACTTACGTAAGTTACTAAAGCCGAAGTTACATTAATGCAAGAAGTACAACCTTGAGAATCCACTCTTTGAGCTGTGACTTCTACTTCAACGCTGATTGAAGTGTTGCCCACATTTACAACTTTAGAGTAACAAGAAATTATATCACCTATAAAAACAGGTTCTTTAAAAACTACTTTATCCATAGAGATGGTTACAACGCGTTCAGGAGAAAGTTCTCTTGCTGCGATAGCTCCTGCTAAATCGATTTGTGAAAGTATCCATCCGCCAAAAATATTTCCTGCTGGATTTGTATCGCTTGGCATGGCTACAATTTTTAATTTTGGTTCTCCCATATCTCTCATTTTTACTCCTTATTTTAAAAAATGAATTATAATTAAAAAAGTTAAAAAGGAGAATAAAAGTATGAATAATTTTAAAGAAATAGCTAAATTGGTTAGAAAATACAAAGAAAGAAATAATGCGTTATATGAGTTTTTAGACAAAGAAGATGTGGGTGAGTATTTTAGATCTTTGATTTCTTTAAGCGAATTAAAACAAGATAAAACAACTATGCTAGCCATACTTAGGCGTTTGGTTGATTTAAAGGAAGAAAATTTAGTTCAAGAGTGGAAAAAAAACAACTTTAAGGAAGATAAGATTATAGAGTTAAAACATAAGTTCTATGAAGAGATTAGAAAGTTTTATGAAAAAGAACATCAAAATTTAATTAATGAAATAAAAGAGAAAAAGCTTTTAAATAATTTTTATCAGTCCTTAATACAAGGAGTGCATAATATAGGTTTAATTATGAATATTTTTGAAATTTCTTGGACTAAAGAAATTATAGAAAAAAATAATAAAATTTTATCTACTCAATTTCCAAATTTAGATGATGCAATGGAATTTTTGCGTAAAAATCGTTTATATCAAAAAACTTCAGAAGGAGAAATTTGTGAGCGAAGCTATGGTGTTTTAGTTAGAATAGGAAATTTATGGAAATTTGTTCCTTATGCGAGATTTTTCGAGAATGAAATTTTAAAATTAGAATTTGCTTTTGAAAATATGATTGATCAACTAAAAATATTTGCTAGCAACGAAGAGGAAAAAGCTTATATAGAATATTTTGAAAAATTAAAATTGGCGTTTTGCGAAAAAGATGAAGATAGGGTTATAAAAGCTTGGCAAGAAGCTGAATTTGCTTGGATGAAAGTAAAATCACCTTTACAAGTGGGACATCCTTTAGAATATTATGAAGATAATTATACTCATGCGGTGGCATTAGAATGGGATATAAGAATAGAAGATGAGAATGATTTTGATGTTTTGAAATTTGGTAGTGAAATTAAGGAAAGTTTTGAACATGTTTATAAAAATATAGGACTTGAAGATTGTGAATTAGAAAAAGAAGTTTTATCTAATATAGAAAAAACTCAACTTTATATTTGCACTCCGATGATATTTTATGGTGCTGAACTTAAAGGTTTATTCTCAGCTCAAGTCGTTCCAAATGATGAGTTTGTAAGTTCTAAGGCGGGCAAAAAAATATTTGCCTTTATAAATTTTGTATATGAAAATGCTAAAACAAAGCCTTTTATGAAAATTTCTAGCGAGATTTTTGATAAAGAATTTTTGGATTTTGGAAGAAATATTTTATTTTATCAGGAAAAAATTTGGAAAAGGGTTTATGAAGTATCAACTATAGGCCATGAATTTGGTCATATATTTTTTATTGCTAATGATACTGAAAAAACAATGAATCAGAGTGGTTTTTTTAAAAATATAGAAGAATATAAAGCTACTACAGGTGGACTTATAAATTTCTTTTATCACGAACAAGATGACTTGATAATGCCTGTTTTTCATGAACTTATAAAAAGGGCTATTGGACTTATTTCTTGGCAAAGGGTTGATGAAGTTAGACCTTATTATACAGAAGGACTTATTCATCTTAGTTTGCTTTTTGAAAGTGAAGTATTGATTTTTGAAAATAATAATTTGAAGATAAATTTTGATTTAGGGCATTATGAAAAATTTAAAGAACTAACTTTAAAAAATTATCATGAATTGGCAAAACACTATGCTTTAAGACTTGATGCAAAAGAGTTTTTAAGTAGATTTTGTGAAATTGAAGATGATATTTTTCTTCCTATTATGCCTAAGTGTAAAGAATTTGTTAAATTTTATTATGATTTATACGAGAAAATTGGTAATGAAATTGATAATAGCGGAGAATTTGAAAGATATAAGAAAAAATAATAAAGTTTTTTGAAAAAAACTTAAAAAAAGCTGTTTTTTACTTGATATTGTTTTTTAAATATGCTAAAATTAGGCGTTTCAATTAAAACAAAGGAGCTTTTATGACTAAAGCAGATTTCATTTCATTAGTTGCTCAAACAGCTGGGCTAACAAAAAAAGACGCTACTACTGCTACTGATGCAGTTATTTCTACTATTACTGATGTTTTAGCTAAAGGTGATAGCATCAGTTTTATTGGTTTTGGTACTTTTTCAACTCAAGAAAGAGCTGCTAGAGAAGCTAGAGTACCAAGCACAGGAAAAACAATTAAAGTTCCTGCTACAAGAGTTGCAAAATTTAAGGTAGGTAAAAACCTTAAAGAAGCTGTTGCAAAAGCAAGCAACAAAAAGAAAAAATAAAACTTCGGCTAGATAAATTCTAGCCTTCTTTCTTGATTGATTCGGATATTTTGCATCTTTTATTTACTTTATTTTTTTAAACTTTTATAAAACTATCATTATTAAATAAAAAAGGATATTAAAATTATGAAAGTACATGAAAAAGTAAGTGAGCTTATAGGAAATACTCCCATTATACATTTGAAAAAATTTGGTATCAATGTTTTTGCTAAATGCGAATTTTTAAATCCTAGTCATTCTATAAAAGATAGAGCAGCTTTTGAAATGATTAAAGATGCTTTAGATAGTAAAAAAATTAATCAAGATACTACAATAGTTGAAGCAACTAGTGGGAATACTGGAATTTCTTTGGCTATGATTTGTGCAGATTTGGGACTTAAATTTATTGCTGTAATGCCTGAATCTATGAGTTTAGAAAGAAGAAAAATGATAACACTCTTTGGCGCTAGGTTAGAATTAACTCCTGCAAATTTAGGAATGAAAGGAGCGGTTGATAAAGCAAATGAAATATTGTTAAATACTCCAAATTCTTTTATGATTTCTCAATTTGAAAATATTTCAAATAAAAATGCGCATCGTAAGAATACGGCTTTAGAAATTTTAAGAGATTTGGATAATAAACTTGATATTTTTGTAGCTGGTTTTGGAACTGGCGGTACTATTAGTGGAGTTGGGGAAATACTAAAAGAAAAATTAGAAAAAGTGCATATTGTTGGAGTCGAGCCTCTAAATTCTCCATTGCTTAGCAAAGGTGAAGCGGGAAGCCATAAAATACAAGGAATAGGGGCGAATTTTATACCTGCTATTTTAAATAAAGAAGTTATAGATGAAGTGATCACGGTAAGTAATGAAGATGCTATAAATACAGCCAAAGAACTTGCCAAAAGTGGTTTAATGGTAGGTATATCAAGTGGAGCAAATGTATTTGCCGCAAGTATGCTAGCAAAGAAATTTCCAGATAAAAGAATTTTAACTATGCTAAACGATACGGCTGAAAGATACCTCTCAACTGATCTTTTTGCTTAAGTATGATTATTGAGAATTTAGAAAAATTCTAAGTTCTCTTAAAATTTCTTGTGGATTTAAATCGCTAATTTCTTTATAAAAATGACCTTTTTCATCAATAAGATAAAGCATATTGCTATGTGCTATAGAATAACCCATAAAAGAATCATTTAGATCTATTTTTTGATATTGAATATTATATTGTTTTGTTATTTTTTGAAGAGTTTTTTCATCTTTTGCAATTAAAGCATCTGCTTTTGGGTAAAAGTATCGTAACCATTCGTTTGTATTACTTAAGTTATTATCTCTATTTAGATCTAAAGAAATAAAAAGAAGGTGAGCCTTAGGATTATTGATTTGCTTTAAGGCTTTGCCTACTAAACTAAGAGTTGCCGGACAAACATCAGGGCAATAAGTGTATCCAAAATAGATAATAAGCTTATCTCCTTTAAAATCTTTTAGGGTGGCTTCCTCTTTTAAATCTGATTTCAAGATAAAATCATAAGAATTTTGATGATTTTTAATAAAAAATATTACACCTAAAATAATGGCAACTATAACTATAAATAAAATAATATTTTTTTTCATTTTTTTAGCTCAAAATCAAAATAAAACCCTATGGGTTTATTATTATCCATAAATTCTACCCTAAAACGCATAGTATCTAAAACACAAGTAGCAAGAACTATTTTGCTTTCATAGTCTGTTGAATTTAATCGATGTATTTTAGGCTTAATTTCACCCATATACATATTTAATCCATAAATTTTAATTCCTAAGTTGTTATAATTTCCTAGATTTACAATCTTTAGATTTGTAACATCTAAAGATTGTAAGGGTTTAGGATTTAGGGAAATTAAGACTTCTTTATTATTAAAACTATATGTGCAGTCTTTAACATTAAGATCGCAAGTCAATGGGGTGGAAAAATCAGCTTTTGTTATTTTTTGAGAATCTTTTATTATATAAAAATCAAAAATAATATATAAAGTAGCAATAACAAAAGCAAAAGCTAGGATAAAAATAATTTTTCTCATTAATTAGAATTCTTTAGAATCAATATTTTTTAACTCTATGGTTTTGTGATTATTAAATTTTAAATCTAAATTTACCTTCATATCTTTAATAATAGGTTTTTTTAGTTTTAAAAGCATTATATGGTAACCTCCTGATTTAAGCTCTGTGCTTGAATGAGCTTTTATAATAATTTCAGGAATTTTTTGCATCATCATTTTTCCATCTTTGTGTATATGTGTATGCAGTTCACTTGCTTCACTGATATCGCTTTTGACGCCTATTAAAGCAATATCTTTATCAGTATTATTAAAAATGGTAAGAAAAATAGCACTATTTTTCGCATGAGGTGGAGTTTGTTTTACAAAAGCATTTTTTACCTCTATATCATTAACAGCCCAAAGATTTACAGCAAAAAGAGCGCCTAAGAGAAGAATTTTTTTCATATTTGCATCCTTATTTTTATAATATTAAATATTTGTTCATTATATCAAAAAATATTTTTATTTGAATATAAATTTTTTAAAATCTTTCAATGTGTATTACCTGTTTGAAAATTTTTTGCATAGTAACATCACAATCAAAGAAAAAACCAGCTGGATAAAAATTCAACCCTAAATCTAGAATCATTGGTAATACTTCTATACTATAAAATTTATAAGAATATCACCATTAACTATATAAATTTTTTAGGAATGATATCGCCTATATTAGGAATTTAAACTATAAATTTTAATCTTTAAATTAGAATAATGAGGAGAATTTTTAATTTTTATAGTAGTTTTATTGAAAATTTTTATAGGTTTTGGGTAGGCTGAAACTTCAATATTTTTTTATTAAAAGAAAAAACACAATCTTGTAAATTTAAGTCACAAGCTAGATCTTGGCATGTATTTAAGCTAAATATACTTTCTTTTTATCATATAATGCATAAAAAGCTAAAAACAAAATGCCTAAAAAGATATTTCTATAAAAATTTCTTACCACTATAGACAACCTTTTAAAACAAGCCTTTATGATTTATAAAAATTATATCATAAATAAGGTCGCATTATTAATATAATTAATATTTTTTAAGAAAAAAAATATTATAATCACAAACATTTTTGACTTAAAAAATTTTGAAATACCTAAGGAAAAACATTGTTAAAACGACTTACTTTATTAATTACACTTTCTTCATTGATGTTGCATGCCTCAGATCTTGTTAAAATTTATCTTAATCAAGGGTTAGATGCTGTTGGCGTAGCGATTGAAAAAGAATTAACTCAAAAGGATTTTTGGTTAAGTGAAATAGGAGATAAAAATATTTCACTCGGATATTATGATGATAATGTTGCTATCGTGCTTGCAAATAAAACAGATAAAATTCTCCGTGTTTATTCTTACGAGGATGGAAAAATAAGAAAAGATTTTGAACAAAAAGAAATAATAACTGGATTAATGGGCGATAAAAAAATAGAAGGAGATTTGAAAACGCCAGTAGGTTTTTATGAGCTAGGTCGTAAGTTTAATCCAGGTGATCCTTATTATGGTCCCTTTGCTTTTGCTACAACTTATCCAAATTTACTTGATAAAGTACAAGGAAAAACAGGTGGTGGTATTTGGATCCATGGCTATCCTTTAGATGGTTCTAGACTTGATGAATTTAAAACAAGAGGGTGTATTGCTTTATTTAATAACAATTTGGAGAAATTTGCACAAGTTGTGCAAGACAAAAAAGTTTTTGTTATGACAGAAGAAAAAGAAAAAATTAGAGCTAAAAAGGATCAAATAGCTAGTTTATTGGCTGATCTTTTTACATGGAAACTAGCTTGGACAAATAGTGATACTAATACCTATTTAAGTTTTTATGATGAGCAAGAATTTAAACGTTTTGATAAAATGAAATTTGAACAGTTTGCTTCCATGAAAAAATCTATTTTTTCTCGTAAAGAAGATAAAAAGATTAAATTTTCAGATATTAATATCAGCCCTTATCCGAATTTAGAAAATGAAACTATGTATAGAATTTCATTTTATGAGGATTATTACACTAAAAACTATCAGTTTAGAGGCGATAAAATTTTATACGTTAAGATAGATAGTAAAGGTAAAATGAAAATTTTAGCAGAGCAATAAATGTCTTTAATAAAAATTGATCAAAAAGCTTATGAATATAATTTAAGACATATTGCTAAAAAAATAGGGAGTTTTCAAAGATTAATTTGCGTTTTTAAAGATAATGCATATGGACATGGAGCTAAGCTTTTAGCTCCATTAGCCAAAAATTTAGGAGTTTCTTTTGTTGCTGTTAAGAGTGAAGAAGAAGCTCAAGAAATCGAAGAATTTTTTGAGAATATATTAATACTATCACATCGTCCTCATGGTAATGAAAATTCTCGATTTATTTATGCTTTAAATGATATTTCCCAAGTAAAAAAATACAAGCAAGATATAAAAATACATCTAAAAATAGATACAGGCATGCATCGCAACGGAATTTGTGTAGAAAATTTAGAGCATGCTATAAATCTTATTCGAAGTAGTGATTTAAAACTTACTGGAATGTTTACACATTTTGCTAGTGCAGATGAAATGGATGGAAGTTTTTTTGTTCAAAAAGAAAATTTTCAAAAAGCTAAAAAGATAGTAAAAAAATATTTTTCAAATTTATTATTTCATTCGCATAATTCTGCAGCATTATTTAGAGGGAAAATTCCTGAAGATGAATATTGTAGAGTTGGGCTTGTTCAATTTGGATATGGGGAATCAAATTTAAAAAGAGTTTTAAGTTTGTATGCTCATAGATTAAGTCAAAGGATTTTACAAAAAGGACAGAGTATAGGATATGGAGGCATTTTTACTGCTGCAAAGGATATGGAAGTAGCAACTTATGATTTGGGTTATGCTGATGGTCTTTTCCGTTACAATGGAAAAGGGGAGTTAGTGCTTGGAAATGGAAAAGTAATACTTGGAAAGATGTCAATGGATAGTTTTTCTTGTGAAAATTCTGGTGAGGAAATTTGCGTGTTTAAAGATGCTGATATTTGGGCTGATTTTTTTCATACTATTAACTATGAAATTTTAGTAAAATTAAACCCTAACATTCAAAGAGTTCTAGTATAAACATGTTTAATATAGTTTTAGTTCACCCTAGAATACCGCAAAATACAGGTAGTATAGGTAGAATGTGTTTTAATGCTGGTTTTAAACTTCATATTGTTAAACCAACTGTTTTTGATATTTCTCAAAAGGCTGTTAGAAGAGCAGGACTTGATTACTGGGATAAATTAGAGCCTATTATTTGGGAGAATCTTGAAGAATTTTTAAATGAAAATATGATTTATAAAAATCGCTTTTTTTTCGCAACAACTAAGAGTCAAAAAGCTTATTTTGATGCAGAATTTCAAAAAAATGATTTCTTATTCTTTGGAAGTGAGAGTTATGGCTTACCTATGGAATTAATGCAATTAAATTGGGAAAATGCTATAACTATACCTATGAAATCTTATGGAAGAAGTTTAAATTTAGCTACAAGCGTTGGTATAATCTCTTATGAAGCTTTAAGACAAAATTTTAGCAATTTTGTTTCTTAAAAGTTTCAAATTTACACAATAACTTAAAACAAATAAAATCATAAAGTCCTTTTTATAAAAATTATGTTAAAGTAAAATTTAGATTATTTTTTGAGGAGTTTGGATGAATTTAGATATTATACTAGATTTTGCCAATAAAGCGTCTGATATTATAGCTAATAAGATTGTCCCAAATACAGACATTATTATGGTAGTTTTACTTATTGTTTGTGGGCTTTATTATAGTTTTTTAACTCGCTTTGTTCAGTTTCGTATGTTGAGTTCTGTATTTAAAATTCTTACAGAAAAAAACGAAGGACACACTAAAGAACATATTTCACCTTTTCAAGCATTGATGATCTCAACTGCTTCTAGAGTTGGTATAGGAAATATCGCTGGAATTTCTTTGGCATTGGCTACAGGTGGAGCTGGTGCTTTATTTTGGATGTGGGTTATGGCATTTTTTGGTGGTGCCTCAGCATTTGCTGAAAGTACCTTAGCTCAAGTTTACAAATCAAAAGATGATACAGGCGGGTTTAAAGGTGGTCCAGCTTATTATATAAAAAAAGCCTTAGGCTCACATTTTTTTGGAGCTTTTTTTGCTTTTATTCTTATTATTACTTATGCTTATGGATTTAACGGACTTCAAAGTCAAACAATGACTTCGTCTTTTAAAGTTTATTATGATATGTTTAATCCAAATGCTGCTGTAGATTTTGCATCAAGTTCTTGGCCAATGATTATTGGTATTGTTTTAACTATTTTTGGTGCATGGATGTTTTTTTCTCACCATACTAAAATAGGTAAAATTAGTTCTTTAATTGTTCCTTTTATGGCTTTAGCTTATGTTTTACTTGCCGTGATTGCTGTTTTAATGAATTTTGATAAAATTCCTTCTGTGGTTCATATGATTTTACAAAGTGCTTTTGATTTTAAAGCGATTTTTGGTGGTTTTGCTGGTTCTGCTTTAGTTATAGGGATTAAAAGAGGACTTTTTTCAAATGAAGCAGGTATGGGCTCGGCACCTAATGCAGCTGCAGCAGCTTTGACAAGTCATCCAGCTAAACAAGGTGTTATACAAGCCTTTTCAGTTTTAATTGATGTTGTTGTTTGTACAAGTTCTGGATTTTTAGTTCTTTTTTCTATGGCATATTTAGGACTTGGAGAAAGTAAAATCGATGGTGGAATGCCTTTAGTTCAAGAAGCTATGCGTGAGTATTATGGTAGCTTTGGAATCCATTTTATTACTATAGCTATTGTTCTTTTTGCAATAACTTCTTTAATAGGAAATTATTATTATGCTCAAGCTAATGTTAAATATTTAACAAATTCCAAATTTGTAATGAATTTGTTTAGAATTACAGCTGTAGCTATGATTTTTATAGGCTCGCAAATGAATTTAAAACTTGCTTGGAATTTGGCTGATTTGACTATGGCTTTCATGGCAACGACAAATATTATATCTTTATTGCTTTTAGGTGGTATAGTAAATAAAGTTTTAAAAGATTTTAATACGCAACAAAAATCTGGTATAGATCCTAAATTTAACGCTAGTAAACTTGGAATTAAAAACGCTGAATGTTGGGATTAAAATTCATAAGCCTTAATGGCTTATGAATGATTTAAAACCTTGTTTAAAAATTCTCTCAATCTTTCATTGCTAGGATTTTCAAATACTTCTTTAGGGCTTGCATCAACAGCAATTTTTCCTTTATCCATAAAAAATATACGATTGGCAACATTTCTAGCAAAACCCATTTCATGGGTTACCACAAGCATAGTTAAACCTTCTTTTGCAACATCTTTCATAATGCTTAGAACCTCGCCTATCATTTCAGGATCTAGAGCTGAAGTAGGCTCATCAAATAAAATAACATCAGGATTCATCATCAAGCTTCTAGCAATAGCTATGCGTTGTTTTTGTCCACCAGAGAGCTTATGGGGCATTATATTTTCTTTGTCTGCTAAACCCACCTTAGCAAGAAGTATTTTTGCTTTTTTTATGGCTTCTTCTTGACTTAAAATTCCTGTTTTAATGGGCGTTAAACATAAATTTTCCATAACATTTTTATTAGCAAAAAGATTAAAATGCTGAAATACCATGCTAACTTTTTGCCTGATCTTATTAATATCAATTTCTTTATCAAGTATGTTTTGCTTATTGATTAAAATTTCCCCACTATCAGCTACTTCTAAGCGATTGATGCAGCGTAAAAATGTACTTTTTCCTCCTCCACTTGGACCTATGATAGCTATTACATCGCCTTTTGAGATTGTAGTGTTAATATTTTTTAAAACTTCTAATTCTCCATATTTTTTTTGTAAATTTTTAACTTCAATCATTTTTATTCATCCTAAGTTCAAGTTTTTTTGCAAAATAACTAAAAATTTTTACACTTACGTAATAAACAAGTCCAGTGAAAATAATAGGTTTTGGATTGTAAAGTACGGCTTGCAAGCTTTGACTTTGCATGGTAATATCAACAACACTAATAAATCCTACAACAGAAGTTTCCTTAAATAAAGAAATAAATTCATTAGCTAATGCAGGTAGAATGTTTTTAGTAGCCTGAGGAAGAATAATTTCTTTCATTGAAGTTTTGTAATCAAGTCCCATTGCTCTTGCAGCTTCCATTTGTCCTTTATCCACACTATTAATGCCACTTCTTACAATTTCTGCTATATAAGCCGAGCTATTAAGTCCTAGTGCAAGAATGGCTGCATAAAGGTTATCTATAAAAGTAAAAATTACAAAAGCAAAAATCATCAATTGTAAAATTACTGGTGTTCCTCGTATAATGTCTATATATTCATCTATAATAAAATTAAGTGTTTTAAATTTAGAGAAGCGTAAAATAGCTAAGCTAAAACCAATAATCACTCCGATAATAACAGCACAAGCAGTTAATAAAAGCGTAATAAGATAACTTTTTAAATAAGCTTTTGCATTTTCTGTATAGCCATAGCTTACAACTCCACTAGGATCTTGAATTTTTAATATTTCTATCGGGAAAGAAAAATAGCCCCATAAAATAATAATAACAAAAAAAACAAAAATTCTTATATTTTTCTGATTCAATTTGTAAACCTTTTCAGAGAAATTATTTAAAAAAAGATTTTATAGAAATATCTTTGAATTTTCTCTAAAGATTTAAAAAAATGTGTTAGAATTTCCCAAAAATAAGGTTGTATTTATGGAAATTTTAGATTTCATTCTAATAGTTATTTTTGTGTTTTTAATGATTGTTTTGGTCATAGGATTCAATCATCAAATGATGCAAAAAAACAAAGAAAGAGAAGAAAGATTTAAAAAATATAAAAAAGGAGAACAAAATGAGTAAAAAAGTATTAATTCCATTGGCTCAAGGTTTTGAAGAAGCTGAATTTATAGGAATTGCAGATGTTTTAAAACGAGCAAGAGAATTAAATCCGGATTTGGAAGTTGTTATAGCTTCGCTAAATAGTGAGTTATTAGTAAAGGGTGCTAATGGCATTAGTATAAAAGCAGATTGTTCTATAGAGGATGTTGATATAGAAAATTTAGATGCCATTGCTTTGGCGGGTGGCTTTGAAGGTATGATGAATCTTAAGAATTCAAATATTATTTTAAATATCATTAAACAACTTCATAGCAACAATAAAATTGTTGCCGCAATCTGTGCTTCTCCTATAGTCTTAAATGAAGCAGGTGTTTTAGAGGGCGAGTTTGCTTGCTATCCTAGTTGTGAAGTTGGACTTAATGGAAATCGTGTTAATAAGGCTGTAGTTGTAAATAAAAATGTTATAACTTCAGCAGGTCCAGCTACGGCAATTCTTTTTGGTTTAGAACTAGCTAAAAAGTTATGCGGTGATGAAATTTATCAAAAATTATACGAGGGAATGTTGCTACCTCTGACAAAATAATTTAAATGGTAGTTTTTCTACCATTTAAATTAAAATAAAGCTTGAGGATTTTCTTTTTTTGTTTTTTCCTTAGGCAGTTCAAAACCTCCAAGCATATGAAAATGCAAATGAAAAACTTCTTGTCCGCTATTTTTTCCACAGTTTGTTACCAAGCGATATCCACTTTTATCTACGCCTAAAAGAACAGCTAGTTCTTGTATAAAACTTGTCATTTTGGCCATAAGTTCAGGATCAAATTCTTGAAAGTCTTTAAAATGTTTTTTAGGGATTATAAGTATATGTATGGGTGCTTTGGGTGCAATATCATGAAATGCTAGAAAATCGTCACTTTCAAGCACTTTATTGCATGGAAGTTTACCTTCAACTATGAGTTCAAAAATTGTTTTTTCTTGCATTATTTATCCTTTTTTATTGTTGGTTTGATACAATTATATCTTTAAAGTTTGGTTTTTATGCTGAATTTAAAATAGTTTTTAATAGAATTAGAACTTGAAATATTTTATTTTAAGGTAAGAAAATTGCAAAATTTTATAGAACAGATTCAAAAATGTGAGAATTTAAATGATTTGGAAGCCATTAGGATTTCCGTTCTTGGAAAAAAAGGTATTTTAACAGAAGGCTTTACAAAGCTTAAAGAGTTAGAAGATGAGGCGAAAAAAGAATTTGCTGCTAAACTAAATGCACAAAAAGAAATATTTAATGAGGCTTATTTAGCTAAATTTAAAGATTTGGAAAATCTTGCTTTAGAAGAAAGAATGAAACAAGATGCTTTAAATTTTAACTATTTTGATGAAAGTATTACAACAGGTGCCTTGCATCCTGTTATGAGCACCATGGATAAAATCATAGAGTATTTTATAGCTTTGAATTTTAGCATAGAAAAAGGGCCTTTAATAGAAGATGACTTTCATAATTTTGAAGCGTTGAATTTACCTAAATCTCACCCTGCAAGAGATATGCAAGATACCTTTTATTTTGATGATAAAAGGCTTTTAAGAACACAAACTTCGCCAGTGCAAATACGGACAATGCTTGCACAAAAACCTCCTATTAGGATGATAGCCCCTGGTGCTGTATTTAGAAGAGATTTTGATATTACGCATACTCCTATGTTTCATCAAGTTGAAGGCCTTGTAGTGGAAGAAGGGCAAAAGGTTAGCTTTGCAAATTTAAAAAGTGTATTGGAAGATTTTTTGCGTTATATGTTTGGAGATGTGAAAGTTCGTTTTCGTCCAAGTTTTTTCCCATTTACAGAACCTTCTGCTGAAGTTGATATTTCTTGTGTATTTTGCAAAGGAAAGGGTTGTAGAGTTTGCAAACATACAGGTTGGCTCGAAGTTTTAGGATGTGGAATAGTTGATCCTAATGTTTATAATTTTGTTGGTTATGAAAATGTAAGTGGCTATGCTTTTGGATTAGGAGTAGAGCGTTTTGCAATGCTTTTGCATCAAATTCCAGATTTAAGATCTTTATTTGAAGGTGATTTAAGATTATTGGAGCAGTTTAGATGATAATTACTAAAAGTTGGTTGAATGATTGGTTAGAACTTGAAGAAATAAGTTCAGATAAAATAGCTAAAACTTTAAATTCTATAGGTATAGAAGTTGATAGGGTTGGCGTTTTAAAGGCTCCAGATAAAGTTGTTGTAGGCTATGTTAAGGAAAAAATTAAACATGAAAATTCAGATAAATTAAGCATTTGTCAAGTTGATATCGGAAGTGAAACCTTGCAAATTGTCTGCGGTGCTGCGAATGTTGATGTAGGACAATTTGTAGCTGTTGCAACTAAAGGTGCTATCATGCCAAACGGTATGGAAATAAAAGAAGCAAAATTACGAGGAGTGGATTCTTGTGGTATGCTTTGTTCTAGTTTAGAATTGGGTTTTGAAAAAATCAATGAAGGAATTATGCTTTTAGATGAGAGTATAGGGAAATTAGAACTTGGGAGAGCTTTAAATACTTATGAAATTTTTAATGATGAGCTAATAGAAGTAGAGCTTACTCCTAATAGGGGTGATTGTTTAAGTATTTATGGTATTGCTCGTGATTTAGCTACAGCTTTAAATTTAAATTTAAAAGAACCAAAACCATTCAAAGAAAGTGAAAATGTTTTGGGTATCGGTAGAATTTTGCGCTTAGCAGCTGAGAAAGAACTTAACGGACTTTATAATTATCGAGCTATAGAGCTAAAAGAAGAAATTCAAACAAATTTATTGCTTAGTTTAAGACTTGCTCAAATTGAAGGTTTGGGAAAAAATTCCATAGAAAATTTATTAAATTATGCAACGCATTCAACTGGTGTTCTTTTTAATGCTTATGATTTAAGTGGTTTTTCTGAAAAAGATGAAGAATTTACCATCAATTTAAGCAAGCAAATGCATGGAGAAACAAAAGTATCTTACAAAGATAAACTTTTAAGCTTTAGCGGAATTTTCCAAAATAATGAAAGTAGATGTAAAGATGATTCTAAAATAATTATTATTGAGGCTAATTATACCGATCCATTGGTAATTGCAGATGCTAAAATATATCATAAAGATCAAGATGAAAAAATGCTTTATAGAAGTTTTAGGGGAAGTGAACCTAAATTAAATTTAGGAATGGATTTTTTGCTTAGTATTTTTGAGCAGATTCCAAATCTTGTTATTTATAGTTCTTCTCAACAAATTTTAACCAATAAAGAATTACCAATCATACCAATAAGTATTGAAAGTATTGGCGATATAATAGGGCAAAATGTTGATAAAGATGAAGTATTAAAAATATTGAAGAAATTAGGTTTTGAGCTCATACTTTCAGGTGAAGGGCTTATAAATGTTAAAGTACCTTTACATCGTCCTGATATTAAAAATTTATCAGATATTTGCGAGGAAGTTGTAAGAATTATAGGTATTGATAATATTGCTTCTAAGGGTTTAGAATTTATAGAAAAAAATCGTTTAAATTCTGCATATAAAAATTATATTGAGTTTTTGAATTTAAGGAAAAGAGCAGTAGCTAGTGGTTATTTTGAAAGCTTACATTATGTTTTAGACAATGAAAAAGAACTTAAAAAATTGGGTTTTGATTCTGTTAAATTAAAACTAATCAATCCAATTACAGCAGAACTTAATACTTTAAGAACAACCCTTTTAAATCATTTATTGAATGCAGCAAGTTTAAATGCAAAAAATTCTAAAAAAATTATTAAACTTTTTGAACTAGGGGTTGTTTTCAATGTCAATAATCAAGAATTAAATCGTATCGCATTTATCCATTCTGGCTTAAAAGAAGAAGCTAAAATTTCTAATAAGGCAAAACCTGAATCGGTGCAATTTTATGATTTTCTTTTAGACATTAAAAATATTATAGGCGATTTTAAACTAAAATCATCAAAATATAATATTTTAAGCCCTTATGAACAAGCAGATATTTATCTATCGGATATTAAAGTAGGTTTTATAGGCCGTTTGCATTTAAAAATAGAAAATGAGAGGGATTTGCCAAAAACATATATTTGCGAACTTGATTTAGATTTAATTAAGCAAGATTTTAAAATAGCTAAGCCTTACTCCAAATTCCCAGCTATCACTAGAGATCTTAGCGTGTTAATACCTAAAGGTTTTGAATACAATCAGATTAAAAATTGTATCGAAGAATTGAATTTAGAAATACTTGAAAATTTTCGTTTAGTTGATATTTATAGTGATGAAAACCTTAAAGAATTTTATAGCATTACTATGAGTTTTTCTTTTAGAGATATAAATAAAACTCTAGAAGATAATCAAGTAAATGAATGCATGGGTAAAATTTTAAATACTCTTAAAAATTTAGGTCTTGATTTAAGATGAAAATTTACAAATTGCAAACCTCTATAAATGCTATACTTGAAAATATAGCAGCAGATAAAAGCATATCTCATCGTTTTGCTATATTTTCGCTTTTAACACAAGAAGAAAATAAGGCTCAAAATTATCTCTTAGCTCAAGATACTTTAAACACTCTTGAAATTATAAAAAATCTTGGAGCTAAAATTGAACAAAAAGATTCTTGCGTCAAAATTATACCCCCTAAAGAAATTTTATCTCCAAATTGTATTTTAGACTGTGGAAATTCAGGAACCGCTATGCGTTTGATGATAGGATTTTTAGCAGGAATTTCTGGTTTTTTTATTTTGAGTGGAGATAAGTATTTAAACAATCGTCCTATGAGAAGGATAAGCAAACCACTTACTCAAATAGGCGCTAGAATTTATGGAAGAAATGAGGCAAATTTAGCTCCACTTTGTATAGAAGGTCAAAAATTAAAAGCTTTTAACTATAAAAGCGAAATTTCTTCAGCTCAAGTTAAAACAGCTATGATTTTATCTGCTTTTAGAGCTGATAATATATGCACTTTTAGTGAAATTTCTCTTAGTCGAAATCATAGTGAAAACATGCTAAAGGCTATGAAAGCTCCAATAAGGGTTAGTAATGATGGCTTAAGTCTTGAAATAAGTCCTTTAAAAAAACCTTTAAAAGCTCAAAATATAATCATTCCTAATGATCCTTCTTCGGCTTTTTATTTTGTTTTAGCAGCTATTATTTTGCCTAAATCTCAAATTATTTTAAAAAATATTTTACTTAATCCTACTCGTATAGAGGCGTATAAAATTTTGCAAAAAATGGGCGCCAAACTTGAAATGACAATAACTCAAAATGATTTTGAAACTATTGGTGAGATCAGGGTGGAGTCTAGCAAGCTTAATGGCATAGAAGTTAAAGATAATATCGCTTGGTTGATAGATGAAGCGCCTGCTTTGGCTATAGCTTTTGCTTTGGCTAAGGGTAAATCTAGTTTAATAAATGCTAAAGAATTACGCGTTAAAGAAAGCGATAGAATTACTGCGATGGTTGAAAATCTAAAGCTTTGTGGTGTTGAAGCTAGAGAACTTGATGATGGTTTTGAAATAGAAGGTGGATGCGAACTAAAATCTTCAAAAATTAAAAGCTATGGAGATCACCGTATTGCTATGAGTTTTGCTATTTTAGGTTTGCTTTGTGGAGTTGAGATTGATGATAGTGATTGTATAAAAACTTCTTTTCCAAATTTTATAGAGATTTTATCAAATTTAGGAGCTAGGATTGATTATTGAATTAGCAAAAAACTATGGTTTTTGTTTTGGTGTTAAAAGAGCTATTAAAAAAGCAGAACAAATAAAAGATGCCGCAACTATAGGTCCTCTTATTCATAATAACGAAGAAATTTCTCGTTTACAAAAAAATTTTAATGTCAAAACTTTGGAAAATATAAAAGCTTTAAGCAATGAAAAAAAGGCTATTATAAGAACTCATGGTATTACAAAGCAAGATTTAGAAGAATTGAGAAAAAAAGATATAGAAATTTTTGATGCCACTTGTCCTTTTGTTACAAAGCCACAACAAATTTGCGAGCAAATGAGCAAGGAGGGTTATGAAGTTGTTATTTTTGGAGATGAAAATCATCCCGAAGTTAAAGGAGTAAAAAGTTATGTAAGCACAAAAGCTTATGTAGTTTTGGATAAAAAAGAGCTTCAACATATAAAACTTCCTAATAAAATAGCTGTAGTAAGCCAAACAACTAAGAAGCCTGAACATTTTATGGAGATAGTAAATTTTTTAATACTTAAAACCAAAGAAGTAAGAGTTTTTAATACTATATGTGATGCAACCTTTAAAAATCAAGATGCTATTAAAGAACTCTCGCTTAAAAGTGATGTTATGGTTGTTGTAGGGGGTAAAAACTCAGCCAATACAAAACAACTTTTTTTGATTGCAAAAACCAATTGTGAAGATAGTTATCTAATTGAAACCGAAGAAGAGTTAAAAAAAGAATGGTTTTTAGATAAAAAACATTGTGGTATTAGCGCAGGCGCTAGTACTCCTGATTGGATCATACAAAAAGTTATCGCCAAAATAGAAAATTTTAAAATTAATTAAAAAATGTTTTCAATATAGAATAAAAAAGTCAAAAATTTAAAAAAAATTAATAAAAATAAAAAAACTTAACACTAATTAAAGAAAAATAAGGTAAAATCAATCAATTTCTAAAAATTATTTTAAAGGACCATAATGAGCGAGGTGAACAAAAAAGTTCAAGGCGGCGTAGATGATTATCTTGAGGAAGAAGATTTTGGACTGCTTTTAGAGGCTTTCGATAAATCAAGAGAAGAGACTACAACAGAGGGTGTGATTGTAGAGATCAAAAATGATGAAGTTTATGTAGATATAGGCAAAAAATCTGAAGGTATTTTAGCTCTTAGTGAAATACAAGATGATAATTCTAAGCTATTATTTAATGTAGGCGATAGTATTAAAGTTGCTGTTATGGGTTCTCGTGGTGGCAGATCTTTACTTTCTCATAAAAAAGCTTTGAGAAAAGAAAAAGTTATTGAATTTATTAAAAACTATCAAGAAAATCAAGATGATATTTTTACCGTAAAAGTAGTTGGAAAAAATAAAGGCGGATTGATAGTTGTTGATGAAAATGATGTTGAATTTTTCTTGCCAAAATCTCAATATGGCTTCAAAGAAACAAATAACATTATAGGCAAAACGTTTAAAGTTAAAATTATTAAAATCGACAAAGATGAGCAAAGTATCATTGTTTCTCGTAAAAAAACTTTAGATGAGGAGAGAAGAAAACGCAAAGAATTGATCAATAATGTAGCACAACAAGAAGATTTAATTGAAGGTATTGTGAAAAAAATTACCACCTATGGTATGTTTGTAGATGTAGGAGGTGTTGATGGCCTTGTTCATTACAGCGAAATTTCTTACAAAGGACCTGTAAATCCTGGAACACTTTATAAAGAGGGCGATAAAGTTCCAGTTAAAGTTATAAAGTATGATAAAGAACGCAAACATTTATCCTTATCTATAAAAGCGGCTTTACCTGATCCATGGAGTGAGATAAAAGATACTCTTGATGTAGGTGATACCATTAAAGTAATAGTATCAAATATAGAGCCTTACGGTGCTTTTGTGGATTTAGGAAATGATATAGAAGGATTTTTACATATCAGTGAAATTTCTTGGGATAAAAATATTAAAAATCCAAAAGATTATATCAACAAAGGCCAAGAAATTGATGTTGAAGTAATTGAAATCAATCCAAATGAAAGACGCTTAAGAGTTTCTTTAAGAAATTTACTTTCTAGACCTTTTGATGAATTTATGAAATCTTACAAAATTGCAGATGTGGTTGAGGGAGAAATTACCTCAGTAACTTCTTTTGGTGCGTTTGTTAGACTTGGCGGTATTGAAGGTTTGTTGCATAATGAAGATGCTTCTTGGGATAGAAATGATAAATGCAAAGACAAATTCTCTCAAGGGGATAAAATCAAAGTAAAAATTATCAAAATAGATGAAGAAAACCAAAAAATATCATTAAGCGCAAAAGAATTAAGTAGCTCTCCAGTTCAAGAATATGCCAAAATTCATAAAGTCGGCGATATTGTAAAAGGCACTATCCGTGATATTAAAGATTTTGGCGTTTTTGTAGAGCTAAGTAAAAATGTTGATGCTTTAATTCATAAAGAAGATATAAGCACTTCTATGCTTGAAAATTTAAAAATTGGCAACGATATTGAAGCTGCTATAGTTTTTATTGATGAAAAGAAAAATAGAATTCGCCTAAGTGTTAAAAATCTTATTAGAATGAAAGAAAGAGAAGTTCTTAATGAAATCAATAATGATGATAAAGTAACCTTAGGTGATATCATTAAAGATCAACTAACTTAATGAAAAAATACTTTACAATAAGCATTTTGAGTATTTTATTACTCATTTTGCTTGCTGTTGTTTTTACATTACTTTGGCAATTTAAAGCTAATGTAAATTTCATTCCACAATTTGCTAAAGATACAAATACGCAGCCAAGCATTCAAACCCAAAATCAAGATCTTTCATGGCAAGAAGAATTAGCAAAATGGCCTACACGAGATTTTACCCCAGCAGCAGAAAAATTTACCTTATATTTTGATGCGGATACTAGCGAGCTTAAGGAGAAAAATAAATATTATCAACTTATAGTTGGAAAATATGATATTTATTCTATGTTTTGCTTAAGACAGACTTTAAATTCTTTTAATGTGAAGTATTTTCTTCTTAAATCAGGTGATAGTCCAGAAATCTTTTTGGATACAGGTAATGAAAAACTTATAGATGATATTATGAAAGAATTAAAAAAATATAAAATAAATACAGAAGTAAAGGAAATTTGGTTATGAAAAAAAAGATTATAGTATGTGATGCTATTTTGGATAAAGGTATCGATATTCTAAGAAAAGCTGAAGATATTGAGCTTATAGAAGCTGCAAAAGTTCCAAAAGATGAACTTATGCAAATGCTAAGCGATGTTGAAGTTGCTATTACTAGAAGTTCTACAGATGTAGATATAAATTTCTTAAATCATGCCAAAAAATTAAAAGCGCTTGTGCGTGCTGGGGTGGGCGTAGATAATGTTGATATTCCAGAGTGTTCTAAAAGAGGAGTGATTGTGATGAATGTCCCAACTGCAAATACTATTGCCGCAGTTGAACTAACAATGGTACATCTTTTAACATCAGCTAGAAGCTTTGTCAATGCTCATAATTTTTTAAAAATTGAAAGAAAATGGGAAAGAGAAAAATGGTATGGCATTGAATTGATGAACAAAACGCTAGGGGTTATAGGTTTTGGAAATATAGGTTCAAGAGTAGCTATCCGTGCTAAAGCATTTGGTATGAAAATTTTAGCCTACGATCCGTATATTTCTGCTTCTAAGATTACAGATTTAGATATGGAGCAAGCAAAAAATTTGGATGAAATTTTAGAAAAAAGTGATTTTATTACCATTCACACACCAAAAACCAAAGAAACCAATGGTATGATAGGAAAGCAAGAAATTGCAAAAATGAAAGATGGAATAAGATTAATAAATTGTGCTCGCGGAGGATTGTACACAGAAGAGGCTTTATATGAAGGTTTAAAAAGTGGTAAAATAGCATGGCTTGGTATAGATGTATTCAATAAAGAACCTGCGACTAATCATCCTCTTTTAGACTTTGAAAATATTTCAGTTACTTCTCACCTAGGAGCAAATACTTTAGAAAGTCAAGACAATATCGCAAGAGAAGCTTGTGAGCAAGCACTAAGTGCAGCACGAGGCGTGGCTTATCCTAATGCCTTAAATTTGCCAATTAAAACCGAAGATTTACCACCTTTTGTAGCTCCTTATATAGAACTTGTTTCTAAAATGGCTTTTTTAGCTGTTCAAATTGATAAAAATCCTATAAAAAGTATTAAATTAGAGGCTGAAGGAATTATTGGCGAGTATGCAAATTCTATGCTAACCTTTGCAGCTGTTGGTGCTTTGGGTGGAATTTTAGGAGAGAAAATTAATTATGTTAATGCAGAATTTGTTGCCAAAGAAAAAGGAGTTGAATTATCTTGCGAAACTCTTCCAAATAGTGGTTATAATAATAAACTTAGCGTTAAAATTATCACCGAAAATTCAAATATCAGTGTTTCAGGAACAGTGTTTAATGAAAATGAACAACGCATAGTTGGATTAAATGGCTTTAAAACTGATTTTAAGCCAAAAGGGAAAATGATTATTTTTAAAAACAAAGACATACCAGGAGTTATAGCTAAAATCAGCTCCGTTTTGGCAGCTAAAAATATCAATATAGCTGATTTTAGGCTTGGTAGAGATGGTTTTGGGTATGCTTTGGCTGTTGTTTTGATTGATGAAAAAGTTCAGAAAGAAGTATTAGATGAACTAAAACAATTAGAGGCGTGTGTATTTGTCCAATATGTTGAAATTTAAAATTTTAATTATAGAAGATGATATAGATTTAAACGAACTGCTTGTTTTAAAGTTAAAATCTAGTGGTTATGAAGTTATATCTTTAGTGGATTTTTTTGGAGTTGAAGATTTGCTCGATAATGAGCAAATCGATCTTTTAATAGTCGATAGAAATTTGCCCAGTGGAGATTCTTTAGAAAAAATTCAAGATTTAAGAGAGCAAGGATATAAAGAAGCAGTTATTTTTCTTACAGCCAAGGCTTTGCATCAAGATTTGCTCGAAGGCTTTGAAAGTGGTTGTGATGATTATGTTTGTAAACCTTTTGATTTTAATGAGCTTTTGCTTCGCATTAAAGCAATTTTAAAACGCCATAAAAAAGAAGAAGAAAAACTATCTTTTGGTGATTTTATTTTAGATTTGGCTAATTATGAATTCTTTTACAAAAATCAAAAATTAGAAATCTCAAATCTTGACTATGAGCTTTTAAAATATTTTTTTGAAAATCCAAATACCTTGCTTACTAGACAATTTTTAAGCGAAAGCGTTTGGAAAGATGATACTACAAGTGATAAAACAATCAATATAGCTCTAACAAGACTTAGAAATAAATTTCCAAAACTAAAAGATCATATTATAAGCGTTAGAGGTGTTGGCTATAAATTATGCTAAAAACTAAAAATATTTTTATAGTTTTTTTTGTTGTATTGGCTTTGATTTTTGGGTTTATTTTTTGTACTTTTACTAACTCTTATCTTAATTTCTTGCTTATAAAACAATATGAGCAAAAAATCAAAAGCCTTGATGATGTTTTAAAATTTTCTCTCTTAGAACATTTAAATGATGCTAATATCAAGGATTTTGCTAAAGATACTAGGGCTGATTTTATTATCCTAAACAATGATATGAAAATAAGTTCTGTAAAAAATCCTGATTTTTTTTCTAATCTTAAAGAAGGAAAAATTTTAAATTTCGATTCAAAAAAAATTCTCACTAAAAGCTTTATTTACAAAGGATATAAATATATTATTATTGTTTATCCTCGTTTTTTAGATTTAGAACTTTTTTGGACAAAAATGGCAATCGGTTTTGGAGTGTCCTTGCTGTTTGTTTTTATTTTAATGTTGTTGCTAGGTAGAAGAATAGAGAAAAATTTTAATAAAATTTTGGATTTTTTAGATTCTATAGGGGATCATAAAGTTGTTATATTAGAAAAAGGAATGTTTAAAGAATTTAATTTGCTAAATGAGAAGCTTTTAAAAACTAAGGATAAAATTCTAAAGAATACCCAGAAAAATAAAAAACAAAGCGATAAAATCACTTTAAAAAATACTCAGCTTGCTAGTGTGATTTCTGCTATTTCTCATGAGCTTAAAAATCCATTAAGCGTGATTGATCTTAGCTTAGAGATGCTAAAAGATGAGAAATTGGAAGATAAAAAATTAAAAAAGGAATTGCTAGAAAAAATTTCGCGTCAAAGCATTAAGCTTAATGCTTTGACCCATAAGCTTAATTTTGTTTTTAATCTTAATAGTGAAGCCTTGCAGATGCAAGAATTTGATCTTTTTTCTCTGTGTGAAAAAATCACTAAAAACCCAGGCTTTGAAAGAGTTGTATTGCAAGGTAAAAGCACGAAAGTTAAGGCTGATGAATTTTTAATCGAGCAAGTGATTATAAATTTGCTTTCTAATGCTTTAAAATATAGTCAAAAAGAAGTCATTTTAACAGCAAGAGATCAAAAGATAATAGTGCAAGATTTTGGAAAAGGTATAGAAGAAGATAAAATAAAATTGATTACAAAAAAATTTTATAAAATTGATGTAAAAAGTGATAATTCTTTTGGTTTGGGACTTTTTTTAGTAAAGAAAATTTTAAGTATACATAAAAGTTATCTTGAAATTTCTAGCACTTTAGGCTATGGTTCTAGTTTTAGTTTTAAACTCAGTCAAGGATAAAAAATGGCTCTTATAGATTTAATTGAAGCTTCAAAAAAATTTGGAGACAAAATAGTTTTAAATGAAGTAAATTTTAGCGCAAACGAGGGAGAAAAGATTGCCATTATAGGCAAAAATGGAGAAGGAAAATCTACTTTTTTAAAAACGCTTTTAGGCGCACTTCCTTTAGATAGCGGTAGAGTAATAAGACAAAATGGAAAAAGCATAGCCATGCTTTCACAAACCGTTGATTTTAACGCAAATTTAAGTGTAAAAGAAGCCATCAAGCAAGAGCTTGCAGAAATTTACAATGCCTTAGAAGAATATGAAATACTGCATAAAAAATTAGAAGAAGATCCTAGCAATAAAGATTATCTTAAAAAAATAGATACGCTTATGACTTTGATTGATAGTAAAGATGCTTGGAATATAGAATCTAAAATAATACGCGTTTTAAAAGAATTTAGTTTGCTTGAGTATGAAAATCGTATTATATCTACTTTAAGTGGTGGAGAAATACGCCGCGTTGGCCTTTGCATACTTTTACTAAAAAATCCTGATATTTTATTGCTTGATGAGCCAACTAATCATTTAGATGTATATATGACAAGCTTTTTAGAAGAATTGCTAAAAAATTCAAAGATGTGTGTGATTTTTATTTCCCATGATAGATATTTTATTAACGCTATAGCACACAAGTGTATAGAAGTGGAGCAGGGTAAACTTAGTATTTTTAAAGGCGGATATGCAAACTATTTAGAGAAAAAAACACAAATTTTGCAAAGCCTTGCTAAGAGCCATGAAACTCTTTTAAAGCAATTAAAAAGCGAAGAAGAATGGCTTAGAAGAGGGGTTAAGGCAAGACTTAAAAGAAATGAAGGACGAAAAGAACGCATTTTTAAAATGCGTGAAGAAGCGAAAAAAAATCCCGGAGCAATCAAACGCTTAAAACTTGAAATTTCAAGAGCGGCCTTAAATTTTAATGGAGGAAAAACGATCAATCGTAAAAAAATGCTTTTTGAGCTTAAAAATATAAGCAAAAATATAAACAATAAAAATCTTTTTAAAGATTTTTCAACGCGTATTTTACAAGGTGAACGCATAGCTATCGTAGGAAGAAATGGTTGTGGAAAATCGACATTGTTAAAAATTCTTCTAGGGCAAATAAAACAAGATAGCGGTGAAATAAAACGCGGAGAGCTTAAGATAGGATATTTTGATCAAGCTAGAAGCTTGGTAAATTCTGATAAAAGCTTGCTTGAAATTTTTTGTCCCAATGGTGGAGATAGGGTTGAAGTTCGTGGTAAAAATATGCATGTTTATGGATATTTGAAAAATTTTTTATTTCCTAAGGAATTTTTAGATAAAAGTGTGGCTCTTTTAAGTGGTGGAGAGAAAAATCGCGTTGCTTTAGCCTTGCTTTTTACTAAAGAATATGATGTTTTGATTTTAGATGAGCCAACTAATGATCTTGATATAGCTACGATTAATATACTAGAAGAATACTTACTTAGTTTTGAAGGGGCTATTTTGCTAGTATCACACGATAGATATTTTGTTGATAAAATCGCAACAAAACTTTATGCTTTTGAGGGAAATGGATATATAAATATTTTACACACTCTTTATACTGAATATCTTGAAAATGAAAAAGAAATTGAAGAATTGGATAATTTTGCTTTAGAGCTTCAAACCCAAGAGCAAAATAATAACCAAAAAGAAAAAAGCTCTAAAAAATTAAGCTACAAAGAAAATGAGATATTAAAAAACCATCCTGAAAAAATAGATTTTTTAGAGCAAAAGATAGCTAAATTAAATCAAGATTTATCCGATCCAAATGTATATCAAGAAATAGGTATTAACAAGCTTTATCAAGAGCTTGAAGTAATGCAAAAAGAACTTGAAATTCTAGAAAATGAGTATTTTTTAGTATTAGAGAAAAGTGAGAATTTATAATTAATAAAGATTTTATATTTTTTTACTCTATGGAGCGGGAAACGAGATTCGAACTCGCGACCCCAACCTTGGCAAGGTTGTGCTCTACCCCTGAGCTATTCCCGCAAAAAATAAGTGGTGCCCGAGGTCGGACTCGAACCGACACAAGGTTGCCCTTACCAGATTTTGAGTCTGGCGCGTCTACCAGTTTCACCACTCGGGCTCATTTTTAAGATTTAAAGTTGAAATTATACTTTTTTAGACTAAAAAATACTTTAAAAATAAAAAGTATTTTCAAAAAGATTATATAAAATTATGTAATTTAAATTTTTGGAACAGTTATTGCTTTTGTTTATTAGCAATGTTTGAAAAGATTTTAACTTTAATACTTTAGAGGAAAAAAATGAGAATTACAAATAAACTTAATTTCACAAATAGTGTGAATAATTCTATGGGTGGTCAAAGTGCTTTATATCAGATATCTCAACAACTTGCTTCAGGTTTAAAAATACAAAATTCATATGAAGATGCAAGCATTTATATAGATAATACGCGTCTTGAATATGAAATTAAAACATTAGAACAAGTAAAACAAGCAACAAACAGTGCAAAAGAAATGACTCAAAACAGCATGAAAGCTTTGCAAGATATGGTAAAACTTCTTGAAGATTTTAAAGTTAAAGTAACTCAAGCTGCAAGTGATGGGAACTCTCAAACTTCAAGGGAGGCTATAGCAAAAGAATTAGAACGCATAAAAGAGAGTATAGTTCAGCTTGCAAATACTAGCGTTAATGGTCAGTATCTTTTTGCAGGCTCACAAGTTGCAAATAAACCTTTTGATTCCAATGGTAATTATTATGGAGATAAAAATAATATCAATGTAGTAACTGGAGCTGGAACTGAAAGTCCTTATAATATACCTGGATGGGATTTATTTTTCAAAGCAGATGGAGACTATAAAAAACAAATTACTACTAATATCAGTTTTACAGATAATCGTTATACAGATAAAGATAAACAAGAATATTTAAACGGGGATTCTGCTTGGAAGCAGCTTATCGGGCAAAATTATGTAAAAGATGGAAAATTAGATCCGGATATAGATTTTGAAGATAAAGACCGAAAACTTAATTTTCCACCTTCAACACTCTATGTTCAAGGAACAAAACCAGATGGAACAAGCTTTAAAAGTGCAGTTTTAGTAAAACCAGATGATAAAATAGAAGATGTATTAGAGCAAATTGGTGCACTTTATGGCAACACTGCTAATAATAAAGTTGTAGAAGTAAGCATCAATAATAGTGGTCAAATTCAAATCACAGATTTAAAACAAGGCAATAATAAATTAGACTTTCATGCCGTAGCCTATACTCCACAAATGGACAAAACAGAAAGTTTCAAAGCAATGGAAAAATTTGTTAAGGATAATGATCTTAACATGGATAATGTTACCAATGCTGTTATGCAAGAGGCTATGAAAAATGGTGATATTACCAATCCAACTAGTCCAGTTACTATTAAATTAACAGGAAAAGATGGAAAAGAGCAAGAGTTTACCTTTAGTTTAGCTCAAACTGATTTTATTAAAAGCAATATGACTGATTCAGCTGGCAACAAAGCCAATGGTGCAGATTATGATAATGTTTATTTTGAAAAAGATGGAAATACTGTTTATGGTAATGTTTCTCAAGTTATTAAAGGAAGTAATGCTTATGCAACTGATTCAACCAAACTTAGCGAGGTAATGGCAGGAAATAGTCTAAATGGTACTACTTTAAATTTAAAAGTCAATTCCAAAGGTGGAAATTCTTACGATGTTACTATAAATTTACAAACTTCAACTGTAAGCTATCCTGATCCTAATATTCCAGGTCAAACCATAAGTTTTCCTATAACCCATACTGATCCTGCAACTGGAAATAGTGGAGTTGTTACAGGATCAAATGATATTACTTATGGTCAAATCAATGATATTATAGGTATGTTTGCCGCAGATAAAATTCCAACCCAAAGCATAACAGCTACAAATGGAAAAGTTGATGCAAATGGTTATAATAGTTTACAACAACTCATGAAAGATTCTCAAGCTACTGTTGATGTAAGCATGGATTATAAAGGTCGCATTAGCGTTACCGATAAGCTATCCTCAGGAACCAACATAGGAATTTCTTTAAGTGATTCTCAAAGTGGACATTTTCCGCAACCACCTTATACTACAACTGCGCAAGTAGAGAATGGTCCAAATTTTAGTTTTAGTGCCAATAATGCTTTAGTTATAGATGAACCAAATGTTGATCTTATAAAAGATTTAGATACTATGATAGATGCGGTTTTAAGTGGTAATATGAGAGCCGATGGAAATTCGGCCGATCCAAGAAATACCGGAATGCAAGGAGCTTTAGAAAGACTCGATCATTTAGCAGATCATATCAGCAAGCTTAATACAACCATGGGAGCTTATCATAATACTATAGATGGTGTCAATACTCGAGTAAATTTCTTAAGCGTAAATGTGCAAAGCATTAAGTCAAATGTTATTGATGTAGATTATGGTGAAGCTATGATGAATTTAATGCAAGTTCAACTTGCATATCAAGCTTCTCTTAAGGCTAGTACAACAATTTCTCAACTTAGCTTATTAAATTATATGTAAAAATTTATGGTATAATTTGGCTTTGATTTTATTTTTAAGGAAAGAATATTAAAAAAGAAGCCATTTTTACCAGCTCTACACTTGTTATTTTTTATATTTGTCTTTGTATGCTAGCACCTAGCATGGGAGAATGGGTTTACAAGGCTAATTTATTTTTATTTGGAGAATTTGGGTATTATTATCCATTTTTTTTACTTGTGTTAAATTATCTTTACTATAGAAAAAATTATAAAATAGAAAATTTTAAGCGTAGAGAGCTTTTTGGTTTTTCTTTGGCCTTTTTTTCTACTTTGCTTTTATTTTCTGTCTTTTATAGAGAGTTTGGGTATATTTTAGAAATTGTATATGGATTTTTTTCTATAATCTTAGGACATACAGGGAGTGGAATTTTTGCTCTTTTACTTTTGCTATTTTCTTTGATCTTATTGTTTCCGAAATTTGCAAAAGAAATTTTAAAAATAGAATTAGATTTTACTTTTTTATTAAAAGTAGAGCAAGCTTTTAAATCTTTACTTATGCGTGTATTTGGCGGAGAAAATGAGAAAGAAGATGTAGGTAAATCAGAACCTATGGCTCCAAAATTAAATATTTTGCAAGATAGTATTTATGAGAATTTGCAAATAAATAAAAAAGAAAAAACCAATAACTTAGAACAGATAATCAAAGATTGCAATATCAATGCAAGTAAAAATTCAATTACCACAGCTAAGGAAAACTTTGAAAAACTAAAAAATCAAATTTTAGATGAAACCATAGAGATTGATACACAAAGCTTAAAAGAATCAAGAAGTTTTGTTTATGAGCATTCTCAACAAGTGCGAAATTTCGCACAAAAGGCTAGCAAAATGAGCATTAGCCTTGATGAAGATTTTAATTTTATTTCAGAAGAAGGGGTAGATATGATTCCTGAACGTTTTTTAAAACCTAAAAAACTTGAAGATATAAAGCAAATAGATACAAATAAAAATTTAGATGAGCCAAGTTATAAGCGTAAAAATATTGAAATTCCAGTTTCTAAACAGGAAGTTAAACCAAAAATTTTCACAAAAGAGCTTGAACTTAGAGAGAATTTGATAAAAAAAGAAAAACTAGAACAAGAATACAAAGCCTATCAAAATGAAATTTTAGAAAATAAAGTAAAACAAGAAATTAAAAAATTAGAAGAATATGATGCGATAAATTCAAGCGATATTATAGAAGGGAATAAATACAGTTTTAATAACTCAAAGACAATCAAAACAGAAACAGAAGAATCAAACAAAATAAATGAAAATAAAAATCCAGATAAAGCAGACAATATCTTCGAATTTACTCCTATTGTAGAAGAGTTAAATCATCCTTATATAGAACCTACTCCTATAAAAAATATAAATGAAATAGTTATAGAAGAAAAAAATACACTCGATTTTATCCAAAATACAGAAATTAAAATCGATAATGAAAAAACAAATGATCAAGAAATTAAACTTCAAAAAGCAGTTTTAGCCAAAGAAATTGCTATTAACCAAGCTTTATTGCGTGAAATAGAGCAGGGTGAGATAGAAAAACCAAAAGATTTCACCTTGCCACCATTAGATTTTTTAGCTAATCCAAAAGAGCATAGACAAGAAATCAATGAAAGTGAAATAGATAAAAAAATTTATAATCTTCTTGAAAAGTTGCGTCGTTTTAAAATAGGTGGCGATGTTATAAGCACTTATGTTGGTCCTGTTGTAACTACTTTTGAATTTCGTCCTAGCGCAGATGTAAAAGTAAGTCGTATTTTAAATTTACAAGATGATTTAACTATGGCTTTAATGGCAAAATCAATCCGTATTCAAGCTCCAATACCAGGAAAAGATGTTGTAGGCATAGAAGTCCCAAATGATGAAATTCAAACTATTTATCTAAGAGAAATTTTACAAAGCGAAGTTTTTAAAAATGCTAAAAGTCCTTTAACTATAGCTTTGGGCAAAGATATAGTAGGCAATGCTTTTGTAACCGATCTTAAAAAACTTCCGCATTTACTCATCGCAGGAACTACAGGTAGCGGTAAAAGTGTGGGGATAAATTCTATGCTTTTAAGTCTTTTATATCGTAACTCTCCTAAAACCTTGCGTTTGATGATGATAGATCCTAAGATGCTTGAATTTAGCATTTATAATGATATTCCTCATCTTTTAACTCCTGTTATCACAGATCCAAAAAAAGCGGTCAATGCGCTTTCAAATATGGTGGCTGAAATGGAAAGACGCTATCGTTTAATGGCAGATGCAAAAACCAAAAATATAGAAAATTACAATGAAAAAATGAAAGAATTAGGTAGCGAAGAGCTCCCTTTTATTGTAGTAATTATTGATGAACTTGCCGATTTGATGATGACTGCAGGTAAAGATGTAGAATTTTATATAGGAAGACTTGCACAAATGGCAAGAGCAAGTGGAATTCACTTGATTGTAGCTACACAACGACCTTCTGTTGATGTTGTAACAGGGCTGATCAAAGCGAATTTGCCAAGTAGAATTTCTTATAAAGTAGGGCAAAAAGTTGACTCTAAAGTTATTTTAGATGCTATGGGTGCTGAGAGTTTACTTGGAAGAGGGGATTGTTTATTTACTCCTCCTGGAACAAGCTCTATAGTGCGTTTGCATGCGCCTTTTGCAAGCGAATTTGAAATAGAAAAAATCGTGGATTTTCTAAAGGATCAACAAAGCGTAGAATATGATGAAAGCTTTTTAAAAGATCAGCAAAGCGTGGGTGTTACAACAAATGAAAGCTTTGATGGGGAAGTAGATGAGCTTTATGAAGAAGCCAAAAGAGTGATCTTAGAAGATGGAAAAACAAGCATTTCTTATTTGCAACGCCGTTTAAAAATCGGCTATAACCGCTCTGCAAATATTATTGAACAACTTACGCAAAACGGGATTTTAAGCGAACCTGATGCCAAAGGACAAAGGGAAATCTTGTAAGATTTTTCTTGTATTTTTGATATATAAAACTGATTACAAAAGAAGAAATTTAAAAAGAAAAAGCCCCGTAAAAAGGGCTTAAAAATTATTTATCTCTAAGATTTAATTCAGTAATTAACTTACTATAAGAATTATAATCTTTTCTTTTAAGATAAGATAAAAGTCTTTTTCTTTGACCTACAAGTTTTAGAAGTCCTAGTCTTGATGAAAAGTCTTTTTTGTAGATTTTTAAATGTTCTGTAAGTTCTGCAATTCTTGCAGTTAAAAGAGCTACTTGAACTTCTGTTGAACCAGTATCACCTGGTTTTTTAGCGAATTTCGCAACTATTTCTGCTTTTTTGGCCGAATCCAAAGCCATGATAGACCTCCTGATTGGTAAAATAATAAAATTAAAGAACTGTAATTTTATCTTAAAAAGCAAAAAATAAACTGAATTTATCCTTTTTAGAAGGTTTTGTCAAAATTTAAGTCTTTTTCTAAGAATTATTTATTATAATTACAGCTATTTCTGTAGTTATAATAAGGAGAATTTGTGCTATTTACCAAAGCTAGCGAATACGCTTTACTTTCTTTAATTTATATTTCTCAAAAAGAAGCACCTCAAGATGTAGATTCTTTAGCTTTAGAGCTTGATATTCCCAAAAGTTTTTTAGCTAAAATTTTACAAACTTTAGCTAAAGATGGCTTGTTAAAATCCTTTAAAGGGGCAAAAGGTGGTTTTGCATTAATCAAAGAACCAAATCAATATACTATAAAAGAAATTGTTAATAGTGCTGAAAAAAAGGATATCAGTGTATTTGAATGCAGCGGTGGTACTTGTCCAAATAATAAAGAAAAAAATTGCACCTTAATGCCTATGTTAGTAAATTTACAAAATAAAGTAGATGAATTTTTAGATTCTATTACTTTAGAAGATATTATGAAAAATAATGGCAAAAAATAAAATAGTCGATTTAGTTTTTCCTTTTTTGGGGCCTTTAATTGCTCCTGTTTTAAAAGCTAAAAGCTTAACTATTGTTGGTTTTTTAGTTTGCATTTTAGCTATTATTATAGTTCCTTTACCAAGTCCTATTTTGGACTTTTTCTTAGCTTTAAGTATAGCTTTATCGGTATTAATTATTTTAATTTCTATTTATATACCTAAACCGACAGATTTAACAACTTTTCCAACTTTAATCTTGATTATTACTTTATTTAGACTTTCTTTAAATATAGCTACTACAAGGATGATTTTAAGCGAAGGGCAAAACGGCCCTGAAGCTGTGAGTGAGATTATAGCAGCATTTGGAGAATTTGTTGTTGGTGGAAATATGGTCATTGGTGTGATTGTATTTTGTATCTTAGTATTGATTAATTTCATGGTTGTAACAAAAGGTAGTACAAGGGTTTCTGAAGTACAAGCAAGATTTACACTTGATGCAATGCCGGGTAAACAAATGGCTATTGACGCGGATTTAAATGCAGGACTTATCGATGAACAAACCGCTAGAGCAAGACGTCAAGAAGTTATTGCTGAAGCAAACTTCTATGGTGCAATGGATGGTTCTTCTAAATTTATCAAAGGAGATGCTGTTGCAGGAATTATCATAACTATTATAAATATCATAGGTGGTTTTTTAATAGGATCTTTTCAGCACGATATGGCTTTAAGCGATGCTGCATCTACTTATACTATTTTAACCATAGGCGATGGACTTGTATCGCAAATTCCAGGGCTTATTACTTCTACTGCAACCGCTATAATTATCACTCGTGCAAGCAAAGATGAGGAAAATTTTGCAGAAGGAACTTTAACTCAACTTTTAAGTGAATATCGCACACTTTTAATAGTAGGTTTTGTACTTTTTATCTTTGCGTTAGTACCTGGTTTGCCAACTTTATCCTTGGGCTTTATGGCTTTAGTTTTTTTAAGTCTTGGCTATCTTACCAAGCAGGTTAAGGAAGGTAAAATTGATATAACCACAGTTAAAAAAAGCAAACCAAGTGCCGCAGCTGCATCTCAAAGTGGAGCAGGTGGGACAACGGCAGCACCTGCTAAGAAAAGCGAAGAGGAAATTCTCAAAGAAGAAGAGTACAAGATTAACGACATACTCAAAGTTGAAATTTTAGAACTTGAACTTGGATACGGACTTATTAAGCTTGCTGAAAACGAACTTACAGAAAGAATTCGCTCAATGAGAAGAAGTATTGCTGAAAGTTTAGGATTTTTAATGCCAAAAATAAGAATAAGAGATAATTTAAGACTTAAACCAAATGAGTATAGTTTTAAACTCAAGGGCGTGTCTATAGCAAGTGCTGAAATTTATCCGGATAAATATTTAGCCATGGATAGTGGTTTTATCACAGAAGAGATAGAAGGGATTGCTACAAAAGAACCTGCTTTTAACTCTGATGCACTTTGGATTGATGCGAATTTAAAAGATGAAGCAACATTAAATGGCTATATAGTAATAGATCCTGCAAGTGTTATTTCAACACATATGAGCGAACTTATCAAAGCACACGCAAGCGAACTTCTTACACGCCAAGAGGTGCAAAATCTTCTTGATAAGGTTAAAAATGATTATCCAATCATTGTAGAAGGTGCTTTAGGTGTTGCACCTGTAAGTCTTATTCAAAAAATTCTCAAAGACTTGCTTAAGCATCACATACCAATTAAAGATATGCTTACTATTTTAGAATCTGTAAGCGATATAGCAGAAGTAAGCAAGAGTTTTGATATGATTATTGAACATGTAAGGGCGTCTTTAGCTAGGATGATTACAAATATGTATTTAGATGATAAAGGAAATTTGGATATTTTTATCTTAGACTCTGCTAGCTCTGCAGTTTTAATGGAAAATGTACAATTTAGAGATGGAAGTTATCACTTGCCTTTAAGTGTAGCTCAAACAGGCACTTTAGTAGATACTCTAAGGGCTGAAGTTGCCGCGGTAGCAAATGGTCGTATCAAGCCTTTTATACTTTGCGTTGAACCGCAACTTAGAAAATTCATTGCTGATATTTGTTATAATTTTAGCATTAATATAGTAGTGTTAAGTTTTGCAGAAATTGCAGAAAATACAAATTTTAATACCGAGGGTATTATTAGGATAGAACTTTAAGGAATATAATGAAAATTTATCATCTTTCGCACACAGATCTTGATGGTTATGCTTGTCAATTTGTAGTAAATTTTTATTTTAAAAATGTGAAATTTTATAATTCTAATTATGGTAAAGAAATTAATGAAAATTTTAACTCTATTATAGGCGATATAGAAAAAGATGAAAATTTCGGAAAAGCTATTATTCTAATAACAGATTTAAATTTAAATTTAAATCAATGCGAAGAATTTGAAAAAATTTGTAAAGAGAAAAATATTAAAATTTTTCTTCTTGATCATCATCAGAGTGGTGAAGAATGCGCTCAAAAATATTCTTGGTATTTACTTGATTCTAAAAGATGTGCAACTAAAATCGTTTATGATTTTTTCTCTAAAATCTGCACCCCAGTTTTAAAACTTTCAAAATTTGTTGATGTAGTTAATGCTGTTGATATTTGGCTAAGCGAGGATGAAAATTTTGAACTTGGAAAGGTTTTTTTAGGCTTGATTGCCAATGCAAAAGAAATAAATCGCGTAATGTTTAAAGAATCGCAAATTGATTATATGTTTTTCTTGCTTGATAAGGCTTGGAAATTTATAGGAAAAGAAAATGCGAATATTTTACTCGATAATGCTACTCATTTTATAAAAAAGGATTATTTTGCCAGAAAAAATGATGATACTCTTTCTAATTTAATTTCTTATTTTGTAGTTGAAAAACTAAGTGAGCTAAAAGAAAATTTCAGTATAGAATATGAAGGCCATAAAGGCATCTTAACTTCAAATATAGGCAATACTTCTGTTATTGGAAATGATTTTTTAGTAAAAAATCCTGATTATGACTTTTTTATTGATGTTAGTTCTAGAAAAACCTTAAGTTTTCGTGCAAATGGAAAAATAGATGTAAGTTTAATGGCTAAAAATTTAGTAGGTGGTGGTGGACATAAAAATGCTAGTGGTGGACTTTTTGCGACATTTAAAGATGGAGCAAATTATAATCATATTAAGGCTCAAATTATTGATTTAATTAAAAGCAAAGAACTTAAAAAGGAAAACAATGAATCAAAACAATAATAAAACCTTAAAAAATGAACTAGAAGATTTACAATATGAGCTTAGCATAGTTTTAGAAGCTATGCTTTTATACGCTGGAGTTAAAAGAGAAAAATTAGAAAATGCAATAGAAGCTTATATCGATAATATAGATAATGTGCTCGAAAATTCGAACAAAGAAGGGGTTGATGAAATTTTAGAAGTCGTGGAATTTCTAAAAAATAAATACAAAGATTTTTTTCAATGAAAAAGTGTATTTTATTTTTTTTTAGTTTATATTCTTTAAGTTTTGCTAATATTTACGAAAAATTAAATGATTTTGCTTATGAAAAAAAACCGAACAAAGATTTTAAGATTCAAGAAGTTAAATTAGTACAATTTTCACAAGAAAATAAAGATTGCCTTGAGCTTTTAATAGAAGCTGGTCAAGTTAGAATTTTAAATAGCTATAACTCTTGTCAAAAATTATCTAAAGATAAAAGTTTTCAAAAATTTCTTAATGAAGATTTTTTAAAACTTTATAAAAATAATGGATACTTGATTAATGAAAATTTACAAAATTTGAAAAATACCATGCAGGATATTATGATATATTATAAACTCCGATATTCTTTTAGTAAAGATGTAAAAGATATGAGTAAAGATAAGAATTTGGATGTTTTAAATATAGATGAAAAAGATGGCGGTACTTTGCTTTATAAAATCAACAATCAAGCTTGCGTTGGAATAGAACTTACAAGACATGACTCAAGAATGGCTATGAAAATATACGGAATAGAAAATTTGGATAAAGAGTGCAAACTATTTATCCAATCGCCTTCTTTTAAAGATCTTTCTTACACAAAAAAAGATTTTAAGTGGTATTATTTAGAATAAATAAATGTTTTAATTTTTAAATAAAAATTTTTAAAAATCACACTTAAAGTAAAAGTATCTTGCCTTCCAAGATTTTGAAAAACGCAGTTATCTAAGTCTTTTTTTTCTTGAATGCTTAAATTTTTCATTAAACCAACCTTTAAAAATATTGCAAGCTTCAATTTTATCAAAAAAAACTTTATTTTTATTTTAAAGTTTTAATTATAAGGCAAATAAATATTGTTTTAAGAATTTGAAGTTTTTTATTGAAATATTATTAACTTTTATTGACTTTTTTGAAGCAAAGTTATATACTGAATTCGAATTAGACAAATTTAAGGAGGAAAAACGATGAATAAATTTTCTATAGTTTTAACTTTGTTGTTATGTGGAAGTTGTGCTTTAGCCTTAGATCCAAATTTGGAAAAAACTAAGAGTGCAACAGGTATTGATCTACCTACTGCCAAATGGAATTTACCTAAGGCTTTAAATGAAGATGGTACTATAGATGAAACTAAAATGCCAAAAAATTCAGAATATAGCAAAATGGTTATTTTGGGAAATAAAATTCTTAATGAAACAAGTAAATATGTAGGTCCACAGGCCAAAGATCCTAAAAAAAGATTTGCGGGAAATAATCTTTCTTGTTCAAGTTGCCATGCTAATGGTGGAAGTGTACAAAATCAATCAGGTTTTGTAGGAATTTGGGCAAGATTTCCACAATATAATGCCAGAGGAGATAAAGTAATTACCTTAGCAGATAGGATCAATGGCTGTTTTGAACGCTCTATGAATGGCAAAAGAATGCCTAGTGATGCGCCTGAAATGAAAGCCATGCTAACTTATATGCAATGGTTATCTCAAGGAGTTCCAGTAGGAGCTAAGATAGAAGGGCAGGGGCTTAAGAAGATAGATTTCATCTCGAGAGCAGCTGATCCTAAAAAAGGTAAGGCAATTTATATGGATAAATGTGCCGTTTGTCATCAAGAAAATGGATTAGGGCTTAAAAATGAGGATAGTGCAGGGGCGTATTATCTTTATCCACCACTTTGGGGCAATGATAGTTATAATACAGGAGCTGGAATGTATCGTCTTATCAAAGCTGCTTCTTATATTAAAGAAAATATGCCTCAAGGTGCGCCTGACTTAAGTCTTGAAGATGCTTATGATGTAGCAGCTTACATGAATTCACAAGCTCGCCCTATTAAAGCAAATAGAGATAAAGACTTTCCAGATAGAAAGGTTAAACCTTTAGATATGGATGTAGGACCTTATGATGATAGCTTTTCTACAACCCAACATCGCTATGGACCTTATACAAATATGATCAAAAAATAATTTTAAGGCAATTTTTATTGCCTTAAAAAATTTATTATTTCATATTGCTTAATTTTTTAACTAGATCTTCTAAATCTTGCATCGAATTGATTGCACTTGGGTTAATTTGATATTTTCCATTAACAACAAAAGCAGGGGTGCCATAGGTTTTAGCTATATCATTAGCTCTTTGAAACTCGCTTAAAATTTCTTTAGCTTTTGGGGTATTTAAAAAATTTAATACTTCATTTTTATTTACATTCATAGCCTTTAAACCTATGTCGTAAAATTCATCTAAATTCGAAAAATTTCTTTGCTTGTTTAAAAAATAAGAAACAAAATAAACATCAGCAAGTTTATGAGATAAACTATCAGAATAACTCGCGTCTTTACCATTTTGCTCATCTTTGTATTGAGCAAAGGCAAAAAGATCATTCATTTCTTTGGAAAAATCTCCATTCATTAAACTTACAGGATAGAGTTTAAAATGCAAATTTGGAAAAGCTTCTCTTAGTTTTTCAAGGGTTCCAAATTTATGATGATTATAACAATGTATACATTTATAAGAAAATGCTTCTATTACACTATTTTCGGAGTTGGGTAAATTTGGATTAAGAGTAATAAAACTATTATTTGCTAACGCAAAACTTGAGCAAAATACAAGCGCTAAAACAAATTTGCAAAAAAAATTACGCATACTATATCCTTGATTAAATAAAATTTTCAGAGATAATTTTATTTAAAAAAAATAAATAAGCCCAAATTTATTTTTGGGCTTATTGTTTTATTTTTTAGGATTGAATGCTTGATCAACGCTAAAAGGCATTGCTTGATAACCCGTGCCTGAACCGCTAAATTGAATTTGAACCGAAGGCTCCTTAGCACCCCAGTTAAATTCATCAATTTCAGGTTTTGGCTCTCCAAGACTTACACCTTTGCTAAGATCAAAAGCCATTCCAGCTGTTGCGCTATAAACCATAATAGAATCTTTATCTGGTTCATATTGAGTTAGAGAAGTTACAGGAGAAAACCATTCATTTCCACGATTTTTACCATATTCCCAAATTTGTTCCACAGTTTTATTTTGCTGATCGATTTTATAAATTACAGCACGAGAATATTTTTGACTTGCAAACGCAGGTTGTTCAGCTCCTCTTGCATCACCATTATCAAAAACACTTATATAAATATAACGCTTGTTTGATTTACTATCAATTCTCCAGCCTGTATGTTGCGTCCAAGTGAAATCAAATCCACCATTGTCATTTTCATAACCTGGGCATTTGCTATAATCATCATCACAAACAATTTTTTTGCCATTTTTATCTACAGGTTGCAATAAATATTTTTGAAATTCTTTATTCCACCCTTTATGTGCCCCTAAAATCCATTTTATTTTTTTATCACGACCAATTTTAACAACAGCACTTTGATGGCGACTAGAAATAATAATACTATCATCACTTGGATCATAATCAACGCTATTTACATGAGCCCAATTCCTACCTATACCTGTACCTGCTATATCTCCAAATTTGTCGCTTTCATCCATTTTGGCAAGTTCTTCATCGCTTAAAGTTTTACCCGCTTTGCTTGCATCTATATTTAAACACACTGCACCTTGATCTAAAGCTTTGATAATAGTACTTCTATAAGGATCTAAAATCTCATACAATCTCCAATCATCAACAACATTACCATTCTCATCTACTTCTATAATAGTATCACGCACTGTGCGTACATGCTTACCATCTGGACGCAAAGTATTTGCTGAAGCTACTCTTAATAAATAATGCCCATTTTGCATATTGTCCATAGCATGAGAAAAATCTATATAGGTAGCAGGTAATTTGCGATTGAAAATTTCTCTTCCTAAGATATCGTATTTTACATATCTTTGACCAAATCCCCAAGTTAAAGCTCCATCTTTGTTTTGATGAAAACCCATCATAATTCCACGATTGTAAATATTATCCCAGTTCATTAGTTTATCGTTATCAAAATACCATCTGATTTCACCCTTAGTATCTATGATAAAGACATTTGAATTTTCATCCCATTCCATAGCACCACCTACAGGATTATTCCATACAGATTGTGAGCCTTTGCCAGATTGTTTTCCAGGAGCATTATTTACTAAATATAGCCTATCTGAAAATTTTGGATCCATTTTTAATACTTTCACATTTTCAAAAGGAGTTCCTCTTTGATCAGTACTTCCACTTGGTTCTATGCTAACCCCTGGAGTTGTAATTTTATAAATCTCATCAATGACTTTTTGACTTTTACCATTTGCAGTTTTAGTATAACTTACCTTTACTGTATTTAAATAAGAAGGATAAAGTCCAAAAATAGGAATTCCACCATAAGTCTTAGCCATTTTAGAATTCACATTATAAGAAATAGTTTGACCATTTGGTTTAGGAACAATGGTTACTTTTATATCACTTAAGACATAACCATTATCCATAATAATAGCGGTCAAAGGAGACAATCCATAAGGATTCATTTTAATCGCACCTATTTGTCCTTGAATTTGCCAATCTATTTTCGCTCCACTAGGACCACCCATGGCCATTAAAGCATTAGGTGCAAGTAGGGTAGAACCCGCCAAAAGTGCCATACAAAGAGTTTTGCTAAGTCTCATGATCAATCCTTTAAAATTATTTAAGCCATCCTAAGATAGCTTAATAAAATTTTAATAATACACAACAAAAATAATTTGTTGCGTATTTTAAGAGTATCTTTAAATGACTTGATTTAAATGATTTAAACTAGCTATATTTTGATTTGGATTTTTTGGTTCGCCTATAAATTTAAGCATCAAAACCAAAATAACAATCACCAATGCAAAAATTTTAGCATTAGGTTTATTTTTATCTAAAACATAGACTATAAACATTGCAAAAAGCACAATAAAACAACATAAAAATGCTATAAGACAGCAAATTGCCATATTCATAAACTTTAAACTAGGAATCAAATACCAACCATTGCTATAAAGCCCATTTTCAAAATTAGGTGGAGTTCCTATAAAAAATTTTTGAAAAGCATTAAGATGATTATAAGCATTTTCTGGAACTACAGGGGTATCCATCCCACATTCTCCTGTTGGCAAAAACCAACTAGGAGCCCACTCATGCAAAGGTAAATTAAATGGATAAATAGGAATTTCACGACATCCATCTACACCTGCAAAAGGATTTTCAGAATGAACCACTTCATGAATATGATTTAAAGTTATACAATGCTCCAAGCCAAGCCAAATTCCATAAAAAGCTAAGCCATAAGAAAAAATTTTTATAATATTATTTTTAGGGTTGATTAATGCAATCATACCACCTATAGCCATAACAAGCATATCAAATCTTATATACACACATTGTTCGCAAGGTTCCATAAAAAGATATTCTTGAAATAAAAAATGCGCTATACAAGTAAGCCCTATAGTAACTATAATCAAAATTAACCAAGGTTTGCGCGTATCTTGCCATTTGGAAAGTGAAAAATTTCTGCAATTATCTTTCATTTTTATACAACTCATTTTTGCTTGCTAAGTTCTTTAGTAATTTCAATCAAAGCCTCTGGAGAGTTAATTGCACTTGGAACGATTTGATATTTTCCATTAACAACAAAAGCAGGGGTGCCATAATTTTGCGAAATAGGATTGGCAATTTCATAACTTTTTAAAAGCTCTGCAGCCTCTGGAGTTTTTAAGAAATTTTCAAAATCAGCTTTACTTACATTCATTGCTTTTAAACCGACACTATAAAAAGCTTCAGGATTTTTACCATTTTCCCATCTTTGTTTTTTCTTAAAATATGCATTAAAATAAGCTTCAGCAACTTTATGAGTTAAGCTATTTTTATCCGTAGGATCAGCTTTATTTACACCATCTTTAAATGCCGCAAAAGCAAAAATTTCATTAGCTTGCTTTCCATAATCTCCCATAGAACTTACAGGATAAAATTTATAAGTTAAATTAGGTAATTTTTCTTTAACTTTACCCATGGTATTAAATTTGTGATGATCATAGCAATGAGTACAGCGATAAGAAAAAATTTCAATCAATGAATTATCAGCGTTAGCAATAGGATTTTTAAGAATTACATATTCTTTACCTTCACTTAATGCACTGGCACTTATACCTGCTAAAAAAGCACATACAACAATAGATCTTGCTAATTTTACTGGAAATTTCATTACCTTCTCCTTGAAATTTGGTTTTGATAAAACTTTTTATTAAGTTTTTATGTAATAACCATTATAAAACTATTAAAATAAAAATATTCTTAAAAATTTTATAACTAAGAATATTTACTTTAACTAAAAATCAAGAATAGGGGATTAAAAAATTTAATGCACAAGTTATCATTTTTATGTATATTTTGATAATAATATAAAATCATTTAATTTTTAAATATTCTTTATAGTTTTCAAGAAAAATAAAATATAATTTTAATTTACAAAATAAAATTATCAATTTTTTACATTATATTTTATGGATAAGTTTATTTCACTCAAAAGGTAAAATCATAAAAGTATGTAAAAATAGTAGCTTAATCTATATCAAAGTAGAATAATCTAGGTGTATATAAAAAAGTTTGAAAATTACAGTTTTCAATACAAAATTATAAATTTTACATATTTTTACCTTTTATCATATCTTTTTATGATTGATATAAGATTTATTTAATAAAAATATTTCAATCTTTTTGGCTTGCATATAAAGACAAACTTTTTCCTAAAAAAGCTTTTTTTTACTAAGTTAATACTAAAATACCTTTTCTAGTTAAAAAGCTAAAATTTTAGATTTAGGAAAAGTTTTTATGAAATACCCTTTAGATTGTGAAGAAAATTTTGAAAAATCATTCTTATTTTGGCTAGCAAAATATGTAAAATTTAAACTCAACTCGCTATCTAACAAAGAATTAAAAAATCCACAAGCTTTAGCAGAAGTTAATTTTGCTCTTGCAAAAGGTGTAAAAAACATTGAAGAACTTGACGCTCTAGCAAAAAAAGCAAGAAATGCTGGTTTAAGTGGAATTAATACTTATTTTAATCCTTTAAAAAAAGTATTTGAATATTTAAATTTTTACAAGCTTTACTCTTTAAAACAGATTGATGAAGAACTCATTGTAGAAGTTTTAGCAAGTATAACAGGTGCTTTATCAGATGCAAGTAAAAAAAATTACCGTATTGCTGTGATTAATTTTTTTGATTTTTTAGACAAGCAAAATGAAGAAGATGAAAAAGCGCATATTTTCAATATCAATCTTAAAAACTGGGCAGGTATAGCGGGTTCTAAAGGGGTAAAATTACCTGAATTTATGAGTGAAGAAGAACTTAAAAAATTTCTTGATGCTATTGAAAATGCAGATTTTAAAAACAATACCATACGCAATAAACTTATTATTAAAATCATCATTTTTACAGGCATACGGGTAAGCGAAGCTATCAATATCAAAATGGGTGATATTAGCGAAGAAAACGATCTTTATATCATAAGAATAAGAGCTAAAGGCAATAAATATCGTGTTGTAATGATAAAAAAAGAACTTATTTACGATTTGCTTAAAAATGTAAGTATTAATTATATGAGCAAAGACGCCCTGCTTTTTGTCAATAAAAAAGGCACTCCACTGACCCAATCTTATGTCAGTCGCATAGTAGAACAGCTTTTATTTCGTGCAGGAATTCGCAAACAAAAAAATGGTGCTCACATGTTGCGTCATACTTTTGCCACCCTACTTTATAAAAAGCAAAAAGATTTAATTTTAGTTCAAGAAGCTTTAGGACATGCGAGTTTAAATACTTCAAGAATTTATACTCATTTTGATAATGATAAATTAAAACTTGCCGCACAGGTTGCAAAGGAATTAAGTGACTCTTGAAAACTATGCTGTTTTTGGTGGATATTTTTACTATGATTTAAAACACACTTTAAAAGCCTTTAACCACAAAGAAAGTAAAAAGTGCTTTAAATTTATAGAAAAATATAAAAATGATTTTTATATTTTAATGCTTGCTGATTATGAGCTATATAGATATTTTCAAGATAAAAATTTCACAAGTAAAAAAGCTTATTTGTCTATATTTGCTTTTAAAAAAAGAAAAAAATTTCAAAAAGAAGATATTGATGAAGAAAAATTTATTCCTGAATTTATAAATTTTTTAGATCAAGATAATTACAAAGAAAATTTCATCAAGGTTAAAGAGGCAATCTCCAAAGGAAGAGTTTATCAAATCAACCTCACTCAAAATTTTAAATTTCATAGCAAAATGGATTCTTTTGAACTTTTTAAACTTTTGCTTTCTAGACAAAATACTGAATTTAAAGCTTTTATAAAAGATGAAACAAGAGAAATTTTGTCCTTCTCACCTGAACTTTTCTTCAAGACCAAAAAAAGAAAAATATTTACAAAACCTATGAAAGGCACAATTAAGCGTGATAAAGATCCTATAAAAGATGAAGAAAATAAAACCTTCTTGCAAAATGATACAAAAAATCTAAGTGAAAATGTTATGATTTGCGATCTTTTACGCAACGATCTTTCAAAAATCATCACAAAAAAAAGCTTAAAAACCAAACTTTTTGAAATTCAAAGTCATCCTACTTTACATCAAATGACTTCAAGCGTACAAGGAAAACTTAAAAAAAATATTTCTTTATATCAAATTTTTAAAGCTCTCTTTCCTTGCGGTTCTATTACAGGTGCTCCAAAGCTTGAAAGTATCAAATTTATTAAAGAATTAGAACAAAGAGAGCGTGGTATTTACTGCGGAACCATAGGTTTAATACACAAAAATAAAAATAAATTTAGCGTAGCCATACGCACCTTAGAAAAACAAGATGAAATTTATACTTATAGCACGGGTAGTGGCTTGGTTTGGGACTCAAATTTCAAAGATGAATTTGAAGAATTAAAACTTAAAAGCGCGATCTTAAATCCTTGTGATTTTCATCTTTTTGAAACCATGTATTTTAAAAATTCTCAAATTTTATTTTTAAAAGAACATTTATTAAGGCTTATAAATTCAGCTCTTAAATTTAATTTTAATACTCACAACATCTTTAAAGATTTTTATAATATTTTAAATCAAAAAAATTCTTATAAAGAATATCAAAATTTTACACTTTTTAAACTCGATGAAAAAATTTTCCATAAAAAACACTCTTTATTTTATAATTTTCCCCTACCCTTTAAAAATCCACACAAAGAAGGAATTTTAAAGCTTATTTTATACAAAGACGGAAGATACGAATTTCAACAAAGTGCCTTAAAACAAAATTCAAACGATATTTTGCTTTTAAGTGATGATAAAATTAACTCAAAAAGTGACAATCTCTATCACAAAAGCTCTTTGCGTACTTTTTATAATCAACACTCATACAAATGGCATCAAAACTTGTGTTATGACATAGCTTTTTTTAACGAAAAAGATGAACTTTGCGAAGGTTCAAGAACCAATCTCATCTTAGAAAAAAACTCTCAATTTTATACTCCACAAATTCAAAGCGGTATGTTAAATGGCGTATATAGAAATTTCTTAATCAATCTTGGTTTGATAAAAGAAAAAGCATTATTTAAACAAGATTTATTTGAAGCAGAAAATATTTATTGTATTAATTCCGTGCGTGGTTTAAAAAAGGTAAAATTACAATGAAGAAAATTTTATTTATAGATAATTATGATTCTTTTAGTTATACCATCATCTATTATCTTAAAGAACTTGGTTTTGAATGTAAAGTGATAAAAAATGATGCCTTTAAAAAAGCTAAAGAATTAGAAAAATTTGATTTTACTCATCTTATCATTTCTCCTGGCCCTCACTCTCCGAAGGAATCTAAATTAAGCCTAAAAGCAATCAAATATTTTAAAAAAAATAAAAAAATTTTAGGTATATGTTTAGGACATCAGTGTATAGCTAAAGTTTTTGGCGGTAGCATTTCTAAAATGGAAAATCCTACGCATGGTAAAATTTCTAAACTTTATTTTAAGAAAGATCCTATTTTTAAGGGTATTAAAAAAGAAATTGAAATTTGCTTATATCATTCTTTGTATATCAGTTCTATGCCTAAAAAATGCAAAATTTTAGCTCATAATTCAGAAAATATTATTATGGCAATTAAACATAAAAAATATCCTATTTATGGATTGCAATTTCACCCCGAAGCGGTTTTAACTCAAAAAGGTAAAAAAATACTTAAAAACTTTATGAAGCTTTAGTCTTTTTTGCATTTAAAATATAAATATGAAAATCTAAAATAAAATATCCTTAAAATAATTATCATTAATATAAATTTATAAATAAAAAAACCGATAACAATATAAATTAATTTAAAAAGATTTAAGATGAAAATAGATACTTTGACAAAAAATTTTAGCAATTATCAAACACAAATAAACAAAGACAATGATTTGGTAAGTAATGTTCATAGTGACAATGTGGTTAAAATTCAAATTTCAGATGAAGCAAGAAGTTTAAGTCAAACAAATTCAAAAAATGAAAAAGAATATGAAATCAAAGTAAGTCAAGAAAAAATAGAAAACCACAAAGACCAAAATTCCATCCAAAGTAGCAAAGGTGGCGTAAATCCCGCATTAGAGGCTTTAATAGCAAAATTAGCTGAAATTTTAGCTAAAATTGCAGAACTTACTCAAAAAATGACAAACGCTAACGAACAAATGAAAACGACATTTCAAAAACAAATTGATGTGCTAAAATCTCAAGCAGATGTAATTCAAGCTCAAATTCAAGAACTCCAAAGCCAACAAGCTTGATTATATTTTTTCAAAAGTTTAAGAATGCTATAATGATGCATTTTTAAACTTTTTCAAGGAAAAATATGACTTATCTAGAAATCGAAGGCACAAATCATCTAAGCGGAAATGTTACAATAAGCGGAGCAAAAAATGCCGCCCTACCCTTGATCGTTTCAAGCATACTTGCCAAAAACGAAGTAAAAATCAACAATGTTCCTAATGTTGCTGATATAAAAACTCTTATATCTTTACTAGAAAATTTAGGAGCTAAGGTCAATTTTGAAAACAATAGTGCTTTATTAAACACAATCACTCTTAATCAAACTATAGCCAAATATGACATTGTGCGTAAAATGCGTGCTTCCATACTTACTCTAGGGCCTTTACTTGCTCGTTTTGGACATTGTGAAGTATCTTTACCTGGAGGATGCGCTATAGGACAAAGACCTATTGATTTACATCTTTTAGCCTTGGAAAAAATGGGGGCAAATATACAAATCAAACAAGGTTATGTCGTAGCTAGTGGAAATTTAAAAGGCAATGAAATTCTTTTTGATAAAATCACGGTTACAGGTAGCGAAAACATCATCATGGCAGCAGCTTTAGCTAAAGGTAAAACTAAACTCTTAAATGTTGCAAAAGAACCCGAAGTAGTTCAACTTTGCGAAGTTTTAAAAGACGCAGGACTTGAAATCAAAGGCATAGGTGCAGATGAGCTTGAAATTTATGGTAGTGATGGGGAACTTTTAGAATTTAAAGAATTTAGCGTTATACCTGATAGAATTGAAGCAGGAACTTATCTTTGTGCAGGGGCTATTACAAATTCTAAAATTACTTTAGATAAAGTTAACGCCACTCATCTTAGTGCAGTTTTAGCAAAACTTCATCAAATGGGTTTTGAAACTCTGATTGCAGAAGATGGTATCACCCTACTTCCTGCTAAAGAAATTAAACCTGTAGAAATCATGACAAGTGAATATCCAGGCTTTCCAACCGATATGCAAGCGCAGTTTATGGCATTAGCCTTAAAAGCTAATGGAACTAGTATTATCGATGAAAGACTATTTGAAAATCGTTTCATGCATGTAAGTGAACTTTTAAGAATGGGTGCGGATATTAAACTCAATGGTCATATTGCTACTATAGTAGGCGGAAAAGAACTTAACGCTGCTGATGTCATGGCTACAGATTTGCGTGCTTCCTCAGCCCTTATCTTAGCAGCTCTTGCAGCTAAAGGTACAAGCAAAGTCCATAGAATTTACCATCTTGATAGGGGGTATGAAAATTTAGAAGAAAAATTTAAAGGTTTAGGTGTAAAAATCACAAGGCTTGAAGAATGAAAAATATCTTTGAAACCTTAAAAGACTTAGAAAATCAAATTTCATGCTTAGATGAAAGTGAACTTATTAGCCTTGAAAAAGCAAAAGATAGAATTTTAGCTAAAGATTTATATGCTAGAAAAAATCTACCCAGTTTTGACAATGCTGCTCTTGATGGCTATGCTTTTAATTATGCTGATATCAATGAGGCTTTGGAAATTAAAGGAACTATTTTTGCAGGAGATAAAAATTTTTATACAGTTGCTAAAAATGAATGCTATAAAATCATGACAGGGGCTAAAATGCCCAAAAATGCTGATACTATCTTAATGCTAGAAGATGAGTATATAGAAGAAAATAAACTCATCATTAAAAAAGCTCCTAAACAATACAATGCCTATCGTTATAAAGGCGAAGAATTAAAAAAAGGTGAACTTTTACTTCAAAAAGGCACTAAACTTAATGATAAACATATCGCCCTACTTGCTTCTCAAGGGCTTTATAAAATAGAAGTCATAAGAAAAATTCGCATAGGTATTTTTTCAAGTGGAAATGAGCTAAAAGAACCTTGGCAAGAATGTGATGAAGAAAGTATTTATAATGCCAATGCTTTGCCTTTACTAACCATGCTTCAAAATGCTTCTTATTTAGGTATTATCAAAGATAATTTTAAAAGCACTAAAGAGGCTTTAAAAAATACAAATTTTGATCTTTTAATCACTTCAGGAGGTGCAAGCGTTGGCGAGGCTGATTTTATGGAAAAAGCTTTAGATGAATTAGGCTTTACTCCGCTTTTTAAAGGTTTAAAAGCACGCCCTGCAAGGCCTACTAAGCTTTATCAAAAGGGTAAAAATTTCGTATTGATTTTACCAGGAAATCCTATGGCAGCTTATCTTTCTTGTTTTATTTTTACTAAAAAAATCATTGATTTATTAAGTGGAAACCTAGATAATCCTTTAACATTTTACGCCAAAATGGGTATGGATTTAAAGCTTAAAAGTGGAAGAAATAATCTCATCTTAGGAAATTTAGAAAAAGATATTTTTACACCATTTAATGAAAATAAATTTGGATCTGGTATGATACTTCCACTTATTAAAAGTGAGTTTTTACTTATAAGCGAAGAAAATACAAGTGAATTAAAAAAAGGTGATGAAATCACGCTTTTAAAAATATAATGTTTGTGTTTTTCACAAACATTAGCTTAATTTATCCTCATCATCATGATCATGGATATATTGTTCATCATTTTCCAAGGTGTCAACAAAACGCCCTATCCTTTCCCAGCGAACATTTTTATCTTTATCCCAAGAGAAATATACAAACCAAGGTTTACCTACTATCAACTTATAAGGAACAGAACCCCAAAAACGACTATCATAAGAATAATCGCGATTATCACCCATCATGAAATACTCATTTTCAGGTACATCAAAAACATAAGCATTTCCGCCACTAAAACCTATATGATTTCCAAGTTCTTTAATATAAGTTGGAGACATAGCAAAATCACCTATGCTAAGAAAGCGCAAGATATCACTTTCTATATCTTTTTTTGGATCATAATGAATGCCTTTTTGTTTATAAGGTTCTTTTACATAAATTTGCCCTCCAAGAGTAACAAGATCATTTGGATAATGTTCTTTCATAAAATCATCACCTTCATGCATTCTTACATAAAGTGTTTTATTTGCATAAACTATCCTATCTCCTCCTGTACCTACACAACGCTTTACAAAGTGTTCTTTTTCATTTCTAGGGTTTCTAAAAACAACTATATCTCCTCTTTGTGGCCCTTGTGCTTTTATCAAATGTCCATTTTTATTAAAATCTGGCAAAACAGGAATTTCCAACCAAGGAATATGAGGAGTTGGGATACCATAGCTAAATTTTTTAACAAATAAAAAATCCCCCACTAATAAGGTGTTTTTCATAGAACCAGAAGGAATAACAAAAGCTTGTATAAAGAAAAAAATCACCAAAAGAACAATAACTACAGTTCCAGTCCAAGACTGCGAAAATTTATATAATCTCTTTAAAAATTCCATAGATTTTTCCTAATTAAGTCTATTTTTAGCAGATTTAACTGTATTTTCTAAAAGCATGGCTATAGTCATAGGACCTACTCCACCTGGAACAGGAGTTATATAACTAGATTTTTTAGATACTTCTTCAAAATCTACATCTCCAACTATCTTTCCACTTTCAAGACGATTGATTCCAACATCAATAACAATCACTCCTTCTTTTACCATATCTGATCGAAGTAAATTCACACAACCTGCTGCTACTATAATCAAATCAGCCTGTCTAGTATAAAAGCTCAAATCTTTGGTTTTGATATGACAAACGCTTACTGTAGCTCCAGCATTTAAAAGCATAGTAGCCATAGGACGACCTACTATATTTGAAGCACCTATAATAACAGCGTCTTTTCCTTCTAAATCAATTTCATAAGCCCGTAAAAGCTTCATAACTCCAAGTGGAGTACAAGGCAAAAACCCAGTTTCTAAGCCTAAATTTAAATATCCTACATTAATAGGATGAAAACCATCAACATCTTTACTGCTTATAATGCTTTCAAGTATTAAATCTTTACAAATATGATCAGGCAAAGGAAGCTGAACCAAAATTCCATGAACACTATCATCGTGATTTAAGGTATTAATCAATGCCAAAAGTTCATTTTGCGTAGTATTTTCATTAAGATGATAAACTAAAGATTTAATTCCACATTCTTCGCAGGCTTTAGCCTTAGATTTTACATAAGTTTGACTTGCAGGATTATCTCCAACCAAGATAACAGCTAAACAGCTTTCAATCCCTTTGCTTTTTAAAAATTGATTTTTTTCTTTTAATTCTTCTTTAATTTTTGCGCTCAAAGCTTTACCATCAAGCAAAGTCATTATTTTCCTTCTATAAATTTAATCACTTTTTTAAAGTAAAAATTGTATCATATTAAAACTTCATTAACAAGGTGAAACTTTGAAAATTGTTTTAATGTTTTTTTTATTTAGTATTAGTCTTTTTGGTGCTGATTTTATCACTCTTAAAGAATACTCTAAAATGCTTTATGAAAATCCAAGGGGTATTAGTTGTAAAGAATGTCATGGAGCAGATGGAAGCGAACAAATTTTAGGATATTATATGAAAAATGGTATTAAAACAGCTTATAAAGTTCCAAGTATACAAAATCTTAGTTTTGAGAATTTTAAAAATTCTCTTAATCAGAGTAAAGACGCAAAATCAATCATGCCAAATTACTCTTTAACAAATGATGAAATTGTAACTTTATATAATTACATCAAGCAATTTAGCAAGGAAGAAAAATGACAAACAAAAAAGCTTTTAAAGAAGCGTGTAAATTCATCGCAGGTGGTGTAAATTCTCCAGTTCGTGCTTTTGCAAATGTTCAAAGTGAGCCAAAATTTATTTCCCATGGAAAAGGTGCTTATATTTTCGATATAGATGGAAATTCTTATATAGACTATGTTCAAAGCTGGGGGCCTTTACTTTTTGGACATTGCGATAAAGATATACAAAAAGCTTGTCAAAAAGCACTTCATAAAGGTTCAAGTTTTGGAGCTCCGACTTTATTAGAAACTGAACTTGCCAAACTTGTTTTATCTGATTTTCCTCATTTAGAAAAAATCCGCTTTGTAAGTAGTGGAACAGAAGCAACCATGAGTGCTATTCGTCTTGCCCGTGGCTTTACTAAAAAAGATAAAATTTTAAAATTTGAAGGATGTTATCACGGGCATTCTGATTCATTATTGGTGAGTGCAGGAAGTGGTGCTGCTACTTTTAACTCTCCTAGCTCCTTGGGTGTTTTAGAAGATGTAGCTAAACACACTTTAGTAGCAAAATATAATGATATAAATAGCGTTAAAGAGCTTTTTGAAAAAAATAAAGATATTGCATGTGTTATCATTGAGCCTATTGCTGGAAATATGGGGTTAGTTCCAGCTAAACAAGATTTTTTAGAAGAACTTGCTAAGATCTGTAAAAACAATCAAACTCTGCTGATTTTTGATGAAGTAATGAGTGGATATAGAGCATCTTACCTTGGTTCCTATGGAATCAATCATATCCAAGCAGATATAATTACTTTTGGCAAAGTAATAGGAGGCGGTCTACCTGCAGCAGCATTTGCTTCTAGAGCTCAAATTATGGATATTTTAAGTCCTTTGGGTGGAGTCTATCAAGCAGGAACTTTAAGTGGAAATCCTTTGGCAATGGCTGCAGGTATAGCAAGTCTTACAAAAGCCAAAAAGAAAATCAAGCTTTATGACAAGCTTGGAAAATTAGCAAAAAAACTTACCCAAGGAATGAAAAAATTAGCAGATGAAAAAGGACTTCCGCTACAAGTTTGTCATGTAGGTTCTATGTTTGGATACTTTTTCACCAAAAATCCTGTATCAAACTACCAAGATGCATTAAAATCTGATCTAGCATTATTTTCAAAATTTCACAAAAATATGCTTGAAAATGGAGTTTATTTAGCGCCTTCTCAATTTGAAACAAGCTTTATATGTTCAAAAATGGATGATAAAATTATAGATACAACATTAGAGGCTGTTAGGGAAAGCTTTAAAAGAATATGAGCAATATTTTAAAAGAAGAAAAAAATCACTTAGAAAATTCCAACAGCAAAAGACAAAAAATCATTCGCAAAACTCTTGAAGCTGCGGATGGTTTAAGTCTTGGTATCTCTATGGTTATTGCTGTATTTATAGGTGTGGGAATAGGATATTTGCTTAAAAAATTTACTCCTTATCCTTGGCTTTTTTGGCTTGGAGTTTTTTGGGGGATCAGTGCTGCTATACTTAATGTTTATAAAGCTTATAAAGTTCAAGTAAAAAGCTATGAAGAATTTAAAGAAAGAGATGAGTTGATCAAAGAAAAAATTCAAAAAGAAAAGAACAAATAATGGAACATAAAAAAGCTCTATTTTGTATTTTTGCCATTATTCATTTATTTTTTTGGATCATATTTTTATCGTTAAATCATTTTAAATTAGACACATTTTTAAGCTATGAAATAGCTTTTTTTAGTGTTTTATTGATTATTTTTGCTTCTTATTTAAATTATAAAAAAGTCATTATAAAAAAATCAAAAAATTATGAAAAAGATTTTAATTTCATTTCATCGCTTTTTATCAAAAAAAAACAAAATTTATCAAAAATTATTCATTTTAAAGTTCTAAAAGACGATTTAAAGCCAAATATTAAAGAGAAAATCCATTTTTTTACTATGTTTTTTACTCTCTTTAAATTGATGGCTTATGTAATATTGGTTGCTGGATTTTTATTTTTACATCGCCAAGATAAATTAGATATCTTTGCTTATATTTGTGGAATTTCATCCTTGCTAGTTTGTGTGTTTATTTTTATTTTATATATAAAAAAGTATGAGTCCAAAAAAAATTATTAAATCAATGACAGCACTTTTTGCTGGTATGGCATTTTTATTTGCAGGTAATGCCTTGATAGTAAGCTCTATAGGTGTTATATTAAAAGAAAACGGAGAAAGTTCTTTAGCTGTTGGAGTAGTAAGTTCTTGTTTTTTTATAGGCGCTCTTGTTGGAACCATCAGTGCTCATAAAATTATTTCTCGTATAGGTCATATACGCTCTTTTGGGCTATTTGGGGCTATTTTTGGAATTTCAGCTATGCTTCATACAGTAAGCGAAAATCTTATTTTTTGGGCTGTTTTAAGATTTTTCATAGGAATTTGCTACTATGGTCTTTTAATGGTCATAGAATCATGGCTTAATGAAAAAAGCAAAAATGCCATTCGATCTAGAATTTTAGGTTTTTATGAAATTGTTTTTTATCTTGCATTTGGTATTGGAGTTTTAATCATAGCGTTAAATTTAAGCAAACATAGTGTATTTATCCTCAGTGCAACTTTAATTTTACTTTCATCTTTACCTTTAAATCTAATTAAAATCAAAGAACCTGTTTTGCCCGCATCAAGTCCTATTTCTATACCTAAAATTTTTGATATAGCTCCTTTAGCTATCGTCACAAGCTTTATAGCCGGAATGCTTATAAATGGCTTTTTTTCTATGGCATCTTTATTTATACTTTTGCAAGGTTTTGATACAAAAGCGGTTTCTTATTTTATATTTTGTGGGGTTTTAGGTGGTTTTATTGCACAAACCATCATAGGAACTATTTCAGATAAACTTGGTCGCAAATTTGCCATTATCACTTGCGCAAGCATAGGATTTATCACTATGCTTATATTTATCTTTTTTAAACTTCATTTGTATATGCAATATTTTTTAGGAATTACTCTTGGTATAGGAATATTTTGTTTATATGCTTTAGCACTTGCTAGAGCAAATGATGTTTTAGTAAGCAAAAATAAAGGCGTAGAGTTAGGTCGTGGGGTTCTTTTTTGCTATTCTTTGGGCTCTTTGTTTGGCCCTTTAATTTTAGGTTTTTTAATGCAATACTTTGAAATCAAAGGTTTTATATGGTTTTATATAGTTTCTTTAGCATTTTTAATTCTTTTTGCTATCAATAAACCAAATATTTTAAATAAAAAATTTAAGAAAAAGCCTGGAAATATGGTGATATTTGATGATTAATACTCAACTAGCAAGTCAAATTGCCAATACGCAAAAAAATGATTTAAAAGTAGATAACTCTACTTCAAAAGATAAAACAAATTTAAAGGACAATCCAAAAGAAGCACTTGCGCAAGCTTTAAAGCAAAATTTAGGTTTAAGCAAGGACGCTAGCAGTGAAGAAATACTAGCAAAATTTGTTCAAAATGAAACAGGCACCAAATTAAAAGAACTTGTTAATAAACTTTTAGATCAAATCAATGCTCAAAAAAACCCCGATTCCCCTGTGCTTAAACAAGGAAAAAATTTAAATTTAGCTCCTAATTTTGCTAATGAATTAAAAACTTTAAGCACAGAACTTGCAAAAAGCGATACTTTTACACAAGTTTTAGACAGATTAAATCAAATTTTAAAACCTGCCAGTGAAATAAAAAACAACAACTTAGCTCCTTTGTTTAAAAATTCAGGCGTATTTTTAGAAGCTAAATTAAAAGATGCCCTAAACGAAGAATTGCTGCCCAAAAGTTTTCACTCTCTTTTAAGTACAATCAAAGGTCTTAGTAGTGAAAAACTAAGTATTCAGATAGCCCAACTTGCAAATGCAAATTTAAACCCAAAAGAAACTTTAAAAGAATTAAAAAATATTATTAATTCTAGCAAAAATGAAAATAAGCAAATTTTAAATCAAAGTTCTTTTAAAGCACTTTTAAATTTAAGTTCTAAATTGGAAAATTTTAAAAATTATATAAGTAAAAATCCCAGTCATGCTCAAGAAAAAATCACCCCTATGGCTAATAAAATTTTAAAAGAATTAAATTCCATCAAAAATGATTTTTTCAAAGCTCTTAATAAGCCAGAAAATTTAATGATAAAAGATCCAAACATCCTTAAGCAAACTGCTACCGCCTTTGAAAAACTTGAAAATACTTTAAAAAATATACTAGGCAATCAAGCTTCTAAAATACAAGATAAAGAAAATATTTTAGAAAATCTTTTAAGTAACAAAGAAAATATCAAAGAAGAAAAACTTAATCATAACACAAAAAACCAAGATGAAGAAAAACATATAAAAGCATCAAAAGAAGAAAATCTCACAGATGATACCAAGCAAGATTCAAAATTAGATTCTGATATAAAAACCCACGAAGAAGATACCCAAGATACAAAAAATGATATTCAAAACAATGAAACAGAAAATAATCCAGACAATGATATAAAAAATTCTACTCCAAACCAAGAAAAAATTAAAGATGAAAAACAAGAAAAATCAAAAGAAAATATCAAAGAAAATCCAAAATTTTATGAAACAAAAACAGAAAACAAAACTTCAATCAATACAAATAATCCTAACACAAACAATATGCAAAATTTAAATAATTCTCAAAATATTCAATCTAACAATAACCAAACTATGCAAAATATTTTTAAAAATCAGGAATTTATAAAACAAAATATTGTAAAAAATTTAGCATTTAATGTAGAAAATTTAGATCTAGAACAAGTGCAAGATTTAAGTAAAAATTTAAGCAATCTTTCTCGTAGACTTAATGAAAGCTTAAAAGAACTTGAACCCTATACTCAAAATGCCAAGCTTAATCAAGCAGAACTTAAAAATCTCGAACACAAACTCAATCTTTCTATCAAAGATCTAGCGCAAATTAAACCAAAAACAGAACAAGATATAGCTGAATCTTTACATCATGATGTAAAATCAACACTTTTGCAAATTTCAAATTTAGCTAAAAATGAAGGCAATGAAGCTGTATACAATCAAGCTAATCGTCTTTTAGCGCAAATTGAAATCAATCAGCTTATGTCTTTAGCTAATGATTCTATCAATACTTATCTGCCTTTTTCTTGGGATGATTTAAATGATTCTAAAATTATGTTTAGACGCGGAAAAAAGGACAAATTTTTTGCTCAGATTAAACTCGAATTTGCAAAACTTGGGGATTTGGAAATTCTTATTTCTTTAAATAATGAAAAATATATAGATATTAATATTATGGCAGAAAATATTGAATTTAGAAAAACCATCTATGAAAATGCCCATGAGCTTAAAAGAAATATCAATAAAGCAGGACTTTTAAGTGCAAATTTCTTTGTAGGTGATATCATAAGAAGTAAATTTGATACTAGAAATATGAAAAATTTAGATCTTGAAATGGGTATGGATAAAAAAGTATGAGCAAAATCAAAAGATCGATTAAAAAAGCTGTAGCTCTAGGCTATCAAAAAGAAAAAAACTCTGCACCAAAAGTGCTTGCAAGTGGCAAAGGCGAAAGTGCTGCTAAAATTATTTCTTTAGCCAAGGAACACGGAGTTCCTATTAAAGAAGATGAAGATTTAATAGAAATTTTAAGCAAGCTTGACTTAGGTGATGAAATTCCACCTAATATGTATAAAGCTGTAGCTGAAGTTTTTGCCTTTATCTATCAAATGGCAAATAAAACTCCTAAAAACTAATCCGCTATTTTTTCTCCAAATTTAATACCCTGCCCTACTTTTAAATTAAAAGTTAAAAGTCCTTTTTGAGAGATTAAAACTATAGTAGAACCTAGCTCAAAATTTCCTAGTTCTCCGCCTTTTTTGAAATTTAAATTTTCATATTTTCTAGTAAAATTATGAGAAATTTTAGCATTGGTTTGTATGCTTGCATCAAAATTAAAACGCATTTTTCCTACATTTTGCGCTCCTACAAAAACAAGCCAAAAAATACCTTTTTCATTTTGACATTTTAAACTCACTCTTTCATTTTTTACATATAAATTACTAATGCGTTCTAAATGTTTTTCATTTACGCTATAAAGCACTCCACTTGTGTAAGTTGCACTTAAAATTTGCATATCACAAGGGCTGTGATAACGATGATAATCTTTTGGAGAAAGATAAATATTGACATAATCAAGCCCATTTTTAAGTTCATCTTTTTCAAAGCTATCTTTTAAAAGCTCCTCAACGCTATAAGCATGTCCTTTTATAGAAAAAGCAAAATGTTCTTCATTTGCTAAAAAAGTACTTCCACACTCTAAAATTTTACCATCACTTGGACTGATAAAACCTTCTTCAAGTTTCCTTGGAATTTGCAAAGTTCTTGTAAAAAGAGCATTTAAACTCTCGTATTCACAAGGAGCTTTAAATTCACTCATATCGATATTAAAATACTTAACATAATTTTCATTAATAACTTTTTGTATCATTTTGGGAAATTTAATCCCCGCTACAAAACCAAAAAGCCTCGAACTTTCTTTTGAAAAACTCATTTTTTTCCTTTTAAATTTAAAATCACTATTTCACTCGGAGCAAAAACTCTAAGACTTGGCCCCCAAAATCCTGCTCCACTACTCACATAAAGCTTAGTTTTTTCTCCTAAATCATAAAGCCCATGAACAAAACCTTGCTGAAGTTTAACTAAAAACATAAAAGGGAAAATTTGCCCTCCATGCGTATGCCCACTTAAAACAAGGTCAAAATCACTTAAATCATAAAGCAAAGCTGTTTTGGGTTGATGTGTGAGTAAAATACTAGCTTTACTTGTATTTAAATCCACTTTTATTCTTGCTAAATCAGGAGCATATAAACCCTTATCAAGCCCGGCTAAATCTCCAAGTCCAGCAATATTTATAAAACCTAAATCTAAATTTTGATTGACTAAAATTTTCATATTAGTATGTTTTCTAAGTAAATCCAAAACTTTATTGATACCATGATAATACTCATGATTTCCCAAGGCATAAAAAGTTCCATAAGTGGAATTAAAATCATTAAGTTTTGAGATGTAATTTTTTAAATCTTTAGGATTAGTATCAATCAGATCTCCTACTATTACAACCATATCAGGACTTTGCAAATTCACTTTAGTGATGAGCTTATCTAAAAAATTTTCATGCAAATTTTTACCCAAATGTATATCAGTAAGCATGACAATTTTTAAATCTTGTTTAAGATTTGGTATTTCAACATCAACACTCTTTACTTCAGGTGTTTTTAGAGCATTATTTATACTTATATAAATTAAAAACACACTTAAAACTATAAGAGAAAGCTCAAAAATCAAACGCAAAATAAGATTATATTTTTTATCTCTTTTACCCATAAGAGCTAAAATCAATTTAATAAAATCCCAAGCTAAAGTCATAAAAAACAAACAATAAGTTGGCGCATAAAGCATGGCTAAAATTTCATACCAAGTATCACTTAAATATTCATCTCTACGAAATATTAAAAACACAGCTTGGGCTAAAAAAAGCACAATAAAAATAAAGGCAAAAATTTTATAAAAATACTTAAAAAGAGTAATTTTCTTGATTAATCTTTTATAAATATAAACATTTGCTAAGCCAAAAATCAATAATACAATGAAAGAAAAAATTAAAAATATCATAAAAGTATTATAACCAAGTAAAATTAAATATCCGTATAAATTTTTCTGTTATAATAAACTTTTAAATAATTTTAAAGGCTATAAAATGTACCGTTTTGCACCTTCTCCCACAGGTGATATGCACATAGGAAATTTACGCGCAGCAATTTTTAATTATATCTGTGCAAGACAAAAAAATATGGATTTTATCTTACGTATTGAAGATACTGATAAGGCTAGAAATATAGCAGGAAAAGAAGAAGAAATCAAAGAAATTTTAAATCTTTTTGGTATTTCATGGCAGCATTACTATATACAAAGTGAAAATTTAAAATTCCATCGCCAAATGGCTTTAAAACTTATAAGTGAAAAGAAAGCTTTTGCTTGTTTTTGCACCGAAGAAGAACTTGAAGCAAAAAAAGAGCTAGCTAAAAAACAAGGTAAAGCTTATCGCTACGATGGCACTTGTGAAAAACTAGCCGATATCGATGTTTTAGAATGTGAAAAACCCTTTGTTATCCGTCTTAAAAAACCTACTCACACTATGAAATTTACAGATTTTATCAAAGGTGAATTAAGTTTTGAACCTGAAAATATAGACTCTTTTGTGATTATGAGAACGGATAAAACTCCAACTTATAATTTTGCTTGTGCGGTTGATGATATGCTTGAAAATGTTACTTGTATTATACGCGGAGAAGATCATGTTTCAAACACTCCAAAACAAGAACATATCCGCGCAAGTTTAGACTATAACAAAGCCATAACTTATGCGCACTTGCCTATCATTTTAAACGAAGAAGGTGTTAAAATGAGCAAAAGAGAAGCACATTCTTCTGTAAAATGGCTACTTGAAAGTGGAATTTTACCTAGTGCAATCGCAAATTATCTTATCATGCTAGGCAATAAAACTCCTTGTGAAATTTTTACCTTAGAAGAAGCTATAAAATGGTTTGATATTTCTAAAGTTTCAAAAGCTCCAGCAAGATTTGATCTTAAAAAACTTTTGCAAATTAATCGTGAACATATCAAAATGATAAAAGATGATGAGCTTAATAAAACTTTAGATTTAAACAAAGATCTTGCACAACTTGCTAAATTTTACACTCAAGAAGCAAGCACCACAAAAGAACTTAAAGAAAAAATGCGAGCTATTTTCAACACAAAAGACTTTGGAGAGTTTGAAACAGAATGTAAAATTTTAAAAGAACTCTTAAAAGATATTGAACTTTTTGAAAACTATGAAGATTTTAAAAATGAACTTTTAAGCAAAAGCGGCTTAAAAGGTAAAAAATTTTTCATGCCTTTAAGGATAATTTTAACAGGAAATATTCACGGACCTGAGCTTAGCGATCTTTATCCTTATATTAAAAATTTTATTCACGAATTAGCAAGGATTTAATTATGGTTATAGACTCTTTTATTATTTCTATTTTTCAAGTACTACAAATTGTCATTAACATTTATACTTGGATTATTATTATCACGGCACTTTTAAGCTGGGTAAATCCTGATCCTTATAATCCTATAGTGCAAATTTTATATAAACTAAGCTACCCTGCTTACGCCTTAGTTAGAAAAATTCCAACACGCATTGGTAATATTGATCTTGCACCTTTGATTATAGTCTTAGCATTGCAGTTTCTTGGTATTTTTCTTGGGAATATCTTAAGGAGTATATTGTGATAAAAAAAATACTCGTTTTTTTATTTATTTTTTCAAGTTTAAATGCTACACAATATAGCATAGAAAAACTCAAAAAAGAAGAAAATTCACTTGCTAAGGATTATTATATTTATAGGCTTTTAGAAAAAAATAAAATCAGTAAAAAAGATGCACAGGATTTAAATTCTCATATTTTTCGCTATATAGGAAAAATTAAATCCGAACTTGAAAAAATCATCCCTTTAAAGCCTTATATCAACCCAAAATATGCTAAATGCTATACCTATACAGCAAATACTATCTTAGATGCAAATTTAACTTGTCAAAGTGTGCGCTTAAATTCATTAGTTTTTATAGCGAGTTTAAATTCCAAAGACCGAACTACTTTAGCTCAAACCTTTGAAAATCAAAGACCTGATTTGACAAATTTATTGCTAGCTTTTAATACTTCTGATCCTATGAGCTATATAGCACAAAAAGAAGATATTAATGGTTTTTTTAAACTTTATAATTATTCTAAAAAATACGACTTAGATTTAAATACAAGTTTAGTCAATAAACTACCAAACCACATTGGTTTTAAAGATTTTGCACAAAATATTATTATTAAAAAAGAAAATCCAAAATTTAGACATTCTATGCTAGAAATAAATCCTGAAAATGTAAGTGAAGATTCTGCTTTCTATTTAGGAGTCAATGCCTTAACTTATGATAAAACAGAGCTTGCTTATGACTTTTTTAAAAAGGCGGCTCAAAGTTTTAAATCGCAAAGCAATAAAGACAATGCTATATTTTGGATGTGGTTGATTAAAAACAATGAAGAAGATTTAAAAACTTTATCGCAAAGTTCTTCTTTAAATATTTATAGTCTTTACGCAAAAGAACTTACTAACACACCTTTTCCAAAGATAGAAAGCCTTAATCCAAGCAAGAAAAAAAATAATTTTAATATGCAAGATCCTTTTGCTTGGCAAAAAATAAACAAACAAATTCGCGATGCTAATGCAAGTCAACTAGATGTCTTGGCAAAAGAATTTGACACACAAGAAACCTTGCCTATTTATGCTTACATATTAGAACGCAAAAATAATTTTAAAAAACATTATTTTATAATGCCTTATTATGACAATATAAAAGACTATAATAAAACAAGACAAGCTTTAATTTTGGCTATTGCCAGACAAGAAAGTCGTTTTATTCCAACTGCTATTTCAGTTTCTTATGCTTTAGGCATGATGCAATTTATGCCATTTTTAGCCAATCACATAGGGGAAAAAGAATTAAAAATTCCAAATTTCGATCAAGATTTTATGTTTAAACCTGAAATAGCATATTACTTTGGAAACTATCATCTAAATTACCTTGAATCACGTTTAAAATCTCCACTTTTTGTCGCTTATGCTTATAATGGTGGTATAGGATTTACTAACCGTATGCTTGCAAGAAATGATATGTTTAAGACGGGCAAATTTGAGCCTTTCTTGTCTATGGAGCTAGTTCCTTATCAAGAAAGCCGAATTTACGGAAAAAAAGTTCTAGCTAATTATATTGTGTATCGACATCTTCTGAACGATAGTATAAAGATTTCGGATATTTTTGAAAATTTAATTCAAAACAAGGCAAATGATCTAAACAAATCTTAGCTACAAGCCTAGTCTCTTCCTTGACACTAGGAAGAGATACTTTAAAATAATCAGTATAGTTATTTTGTATTATATATTTTAAATACTCATCATCCAGTTTTTCAATATTGGCTTTTTTATTATTGATAAAAACTTCTAAATTTTGAATTTTTAATGTATTTGGAGTAAAAGACAAGGCCAATACATCATCTTTACTTATCTTGTCTAGAATTGGGTTTAAATAAGACATGGTTATAATGGCATTAATCTTATCTTGTGTGATTTTGTATTTTTGAGTAAACATTAAAGTTTGAGATTTTAAATTTGTATCCACAATCGCCTGATCTTTTAAAGAACAAGCTCCAAGCAAAAAAGTACCTAAAATTACACTATAAATTTTCATTCTTTTTCCATATTTTTTAGTATTATTGTAGCCTTTTAACCCTATTTTTTGGTTTAAAAAGATATAATTTTACAAAAAAAATTAAGAGTATATTTTATGAAACAACTTATCATAGCTTTTAGCGGGCCTTCAAATTCAGGAAAAACTACACTCATCACCAAAATAGCTGATAATTTTTTGCAACAAAATTTAAAAGTTTTAATCATTAAACATGATCCTGCCGATAAATCTCAATTTGATTTTAACGGTAAAGATAGTTTTAAATTTTTTCAAAGCGGAGCTGAAGTCATGGTTTTAAGCCCTACAAGAACAACTTTTTTTTCTCATGAAAATAGAGATATTTTAAAAGCTTTAAAATTAAGCCCTGATTTTGACATTTGTTTGGTTGAAGGATTGAAAACTCTTGATTTACCACGCATTAGCGTATTTTGCAAAGAAATTGATGAAAGTTATTTTACTTTTTCAAACGCCATTGCAAGCTATGAAAAAATTTCTCACCCTTATCTTACTTGGCTTGATTTAAACGATATACAAGCTATTTGTCAATATATACTTAAAAATGCTAAAAATTTACAAGGAGAATTATAAAATGCAAGAAGTGATTTCTTATATACAAAAAGCTGTTTTAGAAATTTCTAACGCTTTAAAATTTCCCGATACAAGCTACAGTCAAAATCAAAATTTTACAGGCGATACCCAACTCAAATTTGATGTTTTAAGCGATGAAATCATCACAAAAACCCTAAGTCAATGTTCAAGCATTAAAGCCATCATAAGTGAAGAAAAAGACGAAATTTTAACGCTTAATAAAAAAGCAAATTTTATCGTAGCTTATGATCCTTTAGATGGTTCTAGCTTAATGGATGTTAATTTTGCTATAGGTTCTATTTTTGCCATCTATGAAGAAAAAGCAAATGCCAAAAATTTAAGAGCTGCACTTTATAGTATGTATGGAGCGCGCTTAGAACTTGTGATTTGCAAAGATCAACCAAAACTTTATCGCCTAAATGCAAATAATGAATTTATTTTTATAAAAGATCTTAAAATGAATGAAAAAGGCAAAATTAATGCTACAGGCGGAACGCAAAAATTTTGGGAAGAAAAACACGCTAAATTTGTCAAAAGTCTTTTTGATGAAGGATATCGCTTAAGATATTCTGGGGCTATGGTAAGCGATATCAATCAAATTTTATTAAAAGGGGGTGGGATTTTTAGTTATCCTGCAACACAAGATGCGCCTAATGGCAAACTTCGTGCTTTTTTTGAAGTCTTTCCTTTAGCCTTTATTATAGAAAAAGCAGGCGGAAAAACCACAAATGGAAAAAATCACTCCTTACTTGAACTTGAATTTGATAAAATCCATGCTACAACTCCTTGTTTTTTTGGCTCAGAATATGAAATTTCAAAACTTTTAAAGGCTTACAATGAGTGAGATTAGAGATGAATTTGAACTTGATATGGATAAAAAGAAAGAAATTTTACTTTCATGTCAAAACTCAAAAAACCTAAACTCTTGTTATAATTGCAATGAAATTTTTAACTGCCAAACTAGAAAAAATTATGTTGATGCAGTCTATAATAGTATGTCTAAGGGTAAAACCGAAGGCGGATTTGACTTTTAAAGGAAAAAAATGCGTTATATTACAACACCAATTTATTATGTAAATGATGTACCTCATTTAGGTCATGCTTATACTACCATCATAGCCGATACTTTAGCAAGATTTTATCGTTTGCAAGGACATGAAACAAGATTTCTAACAGGAACAGATGAGCATGGACAAAAAATCGAAGAAGCTGCCAAACTAAGAAATTCCACTCCTCAAGAATATGCTGATAAAATCAGTTTTGAATTTAAAAAATTATGGGATGAATTTGAAATCACCTATGATATTTACGCAAGAACAACTGATACAAGACATATTGAATTTGTTAAAGCTATGTTTTTAAAAATGTGGCAAAAAGGTGATATTTATAAAGATGAATACGAAGGACACTATTGTATTTCTTGTGAAAGCTTTTTTACTCAAAGTCAGCTTATCAATGATTGTTCTTGTCCGGATTGTGGCAAACAAACTAGAATTTTAAAAGAGGAAAGCTATTTTTTCAAACTTTCAAAATATCAAGATAAAATTTTACAATGGTATGAAGAAAAAGATCCCATCCTACCAAAAAACAAAAAAAACGAACTTATAAATTTTGTCCAAAGCGGCCTTAAAGATCTTTCTATTACAAGAACAAGTTTTGATTGGGGGATTAAACTGCCTCAAGAAATTAATGATGATAAACATATTATTTATGTATGGCTTGATGCACTTTTTATCTATATAAGTTCGCTTGATTTTCAAAGCAAGGGAGAAAATGCTAAATTTTGGCCTGCGCATGTGCATTTAGTAGGAAAAGATATCTTGCGTTTTCATGCCATTTATTGGCCAGCTTTTTTAATGAGCGTGGATTTGCCTTTGCCAAAATTTATAGGTGCACATGGCTGGTGGACTAAAGAAGGTGAAAAAATGAGCAAATCTAAAGGCAATGTTGTAAAACCTAAAGAAATAGTTGATGCTTATGGAAGCGAAGCTTTTAGGTATTTCTTGCTTAGAGAAGTACCTTTTGGTAATGATGGGGATTTTAGCGAAAATATGCTGATAAATCGTATCAATGCTGAACTAAGCAATGAATTTGGAAATTTACTTAATCGCATTATAGGTATGAGTACAAAATATTCTCAAGGAAATATTTCAAAAGAAAGTGTTTTAAAATTTTACAATGCTGAATTAAATCAAGTAAAAGAACACTTAAATTTAGCGGTAGAATTTTTAGAAAACTTACAGTGTAATCGTTATTTAGAAGAACTTTTTAAAGCCTTAAGTGTGGCAAATTTAGCCATTAGCAAATACGAACCTTGGAATTTAATCAAAGAAAACAAACACGAACAAGCTAATGCTTTAGTAGCACTTTGTGCAAATATTTTAGCTAAAACAAGTCTTTTGCTAAGCCCTGCTCTACCAAAATCTTGTCAAAAAGTAGCTTTGGCTTTAAATTTTGAAATTTCGTCTGCAAATTACGCAAAAATGATACTTGATAATAAACTTTTAGATTTTAAAGCAAATCCTTGTGAAGCTTTATTTCCAAAAGTAGAAAAAGCTCTTTTAAAACAAGAAATTAAAGAAGAACCTAAAAAAGAAGAAAGTCCTAAAATAAAAATCGATGATTTTGCAAAAATTGAAATCAAAGTTGCTAAGGTACTTGATTGTCAAAATATAGAAGGGAGTGAAAAACTTTTAAAATTTCAACTCGAACTTGACAATAAAGAGATCCGTCAAGTACTCTCAGGCATAGCAAAATACTATAAAGCCAGTGATTTAATCGGTAAACAAGTATGTGTTATAAGTAATCTTAAAAAAGCTAAAATTTTTGGACATGAAAGCGATGGTATGATACTTTCTGCAAAAAGCGGAGATAAACTTGTTTTAATCACCCCTGAACAACTTGTGCAAAACGGTTCTTTAGTAGGCTAAAATATGCAAATTAGCAATTTAGGTGAACTTTTAAACGCGACACTCGTTCATGAAGGTAGCGTTTTAAGCGTGGAAGGTTTTGCCATAAATTTAAACGAACTTAAAGCAGGCTTTGCCTTCTTTAATAACGATAAAAAAGAAATTACCCAAGCTGTAAAAAAAGGCGCTTATGCTATAATTACAGAAAATGACATTACTATTGAAGATAAAGACATTTTTTACTTTAGAGTAGAAAATCTAGAACAAGCTCTTGTAAGATTTTTACGCTTTTTTTGTGAAGATAAAGAATGTGAATTTTTACTTTTTAAATCTTACGAACTAAGTCTTTGCAAGGCTTTTTATTTTAACATTTTAAAAGGAAATATTTTTGCTGATTTTGAAAAACTAATCAAAGCAAAAAAGGGTGAAATTTTTTGCTACTGTGAAGAAAATTACTTAAATAAACTTTGTGCCTATTCTCATAGTCTAAAAGATGCTAATTTTACTTTATTATCGCGATCTAGCTTTTTTTTTACAACTTTGATTTGTGAAAATTTATATTTTAAAAATCTTAATTTACCTTTTTTTTACGCAAATAGTTTTGCAAAAATTATTTCTTTTTTAAAAGAAAAAAATCAAAAAATAATATTTGACTTTAATAAGATTGATGATTTTAAAATTTATTTTATTGATGATAAATTTGAAATCACTCCTTTTGGTTCAAGCTCTCAAGCGTTTATTGTAAGCAACAACCAAAATACCTTTGAATTCTGGAAAGAAAAATTTAAAAACATAAAAGACTTTAAAATTGCTTCTAAAAATTCTTTATTTTGTGATTTTTCCTATAATCAGCTTTCAGATTTAAGAAAATTAAAAAATTTTAAATATTGTTTAATTCTTGAAAATTATGATATTTTTGAACAAGAATTTGAAAACAAAGAAAATCAAACCCCAAGCTTATTTTAAATTCACTCCTTCATTTTCAAGCAAAAATCTTTTTATTTCAAGCCCTCCATTATATCCTCCTATGCCATTGCTTGCAATAACTCTATGACAAGGTATAAAAATAGGAATTTGATTTTTAGAATTTGCATTTCCGACAGCTCTAAAAGCTTTTGGATGATTAATTTTTTCTGCTATATCTTTATAAGTAGCTATTTTACCATAAGGAATTTTCATTAAAGCCTTATAAACCTTTGATTCAAAATCTGTACCTTGTATCAAAACAGGAATGCTAAATTTTCTAAGCTTATGAGTAAAATATAAATCAAGTTCATATTTTGCTAAGTCAAGCAAACTACAATTTTTTTCTGATCTTTTATTATCACAAAAATCGACTCTAGTTAAAAATTTTCCATCACTATGTAAAGATAGGTAACATAAAGGCATTTTATAATAAACTTTAAACATTTTTTATCCTTCAAAGAGCTACAATTATAATAAAAAATATTTAAGGAGTAGAAAATGTCTTTTATGCAAGAATACAATAAACTTGTTGAAGAAAGAGCCGCTTTGGGTATACCACCCCTTCCTTTAAATGCAAATCAAACTAAAGAACTTTGTAAACTACTTGAAAATGAAAATAATGAAGAGCTTGCAAATCTTTTAGAAAATAGAGTAAATCCTGGTGTTGATGATGCAGCTTTAGTAAAATGTGAATTTTTAGATTCTATACTTAAAGGCAAAATCAGCGCTCCAAATATAGACAAAAAAAGAGCCTTAAGAATGCTTGGAACTATGCTAGGCGGATATAATGTTAAAGTTTTAATTGATGCCTTAAAAGATGAAAACATAGCCAAAGATTCTGCAGAAGTGTTGAAAAATATTATTTTTGTTCATGATAATTTTCATACCATAGCTGAACTTAGCAAAAACAATCCACACGCTAAGGAAGTTTTACAAAGCTGGGCAAATGCGGACTGGTTTAACAAAAAAGAAAAATTACCTCAAGTGATTAAATGTATAGTTTTCAAAGTAGCAGGTGAAACAAATACCGACGATCTAAGCCCTGCAGGAGATGCTTTTACAAGAAGCGATATTCCTTTGCATGCAAATGCCATGCTAAAGGTAAGACAAGCAGGATCCTTAGAAAAAATCAAAGAGCTTAAAAAAAGCGGTCGCGAAGTAGTTTATGTAGGTGATGTTGTAGGAACAGGTTCAAGTAGAAAATCAGCAATAAATTCTATACAATGGCATTTAGGAAAAGAAATAGAAGGTGTGCCAAACAAGCATAGCGGTGGTATAGTAATGGGTTCAACTATAGCACCGATTTTCTTTAACACTGCTCAAGATAGCGGGGCTTTACCTATTATCTGTGATGTAACAAACTTAGAAATGGGCGATGAGTTTGAAATTCATCCTTATGAGGGAAAAATCATAAAAAATGGCTCTACAATTGCAGAATTTACACTCAGTCCAAACACTCTCTTAGATGAAGTTAGAGCAGGAGGAAGAATCCCACTTATCATAGGTCGCGGGCTTTGTACTAAGGCTAGAGAATTTTTAGGAATGGAAAGTGAAAATATCTTTACCAAACCTGAACAACCTAAATCTTCAAGCGGTGGTTATACCTTGGCTCAAAAAATGCTAGGTCGTGCCTGTGGAGTTGAAGGCGTGCGTCCAGGTATGTATATAGAACCTATAACTTTAACTGTAGGCTCTCAAGATACCACAGGTCCTATGACTAGAGATGAAATTAAAGAACTTGCAAGCCTAGGTTTTAATGCAGACTTTGTGATGCAAAGCTTTTGCCATACAGCTGCTTATCCAAAAGTAAGCGATTCAAATTTACATAAAACCTTGCCCAATTTCATGACAAGTCGTGGTGGGGTAAGTTTAAAACCAGGTGATGGGGTTATTCACTCTTGGCTTAATCGTTTTGTATTGCCAGATACCGTAGGAACGGGTGGGGATTCTCACACACGCTTTCCTATAGGAATTTCTTTCCCTGCGGGAAGTGGACTTGTGGCTTTTGCTGCAGTTACTGGTTCTATGCCTTTAAATGTCCCTGAAAGTGTTTTAGTGCGTTTTAGCGGGGAATTACAAGCTGGAGTTACCTTAAGAGATTTGGTTAATGCTATACCTTATTACGCAATCAAACAAGGACAACTTACCGTTGAAAAGAAAAATAAGAAAAATATTTTTGCAGGAAAAATTTTAGAAATAGAAGGCTTGCCAAACTTAAAAGTCGAACAAGCTTTTGAACTTAGTGATGCAAGTGCTGAAAGATCTGCAGCTGCTTGTAGTGTGGATTTAAGCATAGAAAGTGTAAGCGAATATATCAAATCCAATATTTCTTTAATTGAAGCTATGATAGAAGCAGGATATGAGAATAAAGCTACCCTTGCTAGAAGGGCTGAAAAAATGAGAGAATGGCTTAAAAACCCTACTCTTTTAAGAGCAGATAAAGATGCAAAATACGCTTATATTATAGATATTAACCTTAATGACATTAAAGAGCCAATCCTAGCTTGTCCAAATGACCCTGATGATGTAGCAACCTTAAGTGAAATTTTAGCCGATGATAAGCGTCCAAAAAATATAGATGAAGTTTTTGTAGGTTCTTGTATGACAAATATAGGACATTATAGAGCTTTGGGAGAAATTTTAAAAGATAAAGGCATACTTAAAACCAGACTTTGGGTAGTGCCTCCAACAAAAATGGATAAAGCACAACTTACCAATGAAGGTTATTACAGCATCTTTGGTGCAGCAGGTGCTAGAATAGAAGTTCCTGGTTGTTCTTTATGTATGGGTAATCAAGCTAGAGTAAATGATGGAGCTGTAGTTTTCTCAACTTCTACAAGAAATTTTGACAACCGTATGGGAATGGGTGCTAAAGTATATTTAGGCAGTGCAGAACTTGCGGCAGTTTGTGCGATTTTGGGTAAAATTCCAAGCAAGGAAGAATACTTACAAATTGTCAGCGAAAAACTAAGTGATGAGCATAAGGCAAATATCTATAGATATTTAAATTTTAATGAGATTGAAAATTTCAAACTTGAAAATTAATTCAAATTTAATACTTATTTGGATTAAATAACAAAATTAAAATTTTCAAAGGAAAAATATTGAAGTTATTATTCACTTCCTTTTGTTGTTTTGCAAGTTTAATGGCTAGCGATGCCATTAACTGCGACAACATTAAAAATAATAAAACATTGCTAAATAAAAGTTCAAATTTAGATTATTTAAATATAGCTTCAAGCTGTAAAGAATCTTTAAAAAATCAAGATTTTACAAAAAAACTCTATGCGATTTCCAATGAAATTCGCGGAAGCAATAGCTCTTGTAATGGTGTGGCTTATTTGCCCAAATTACAACAATTTGATTTTTTATTATTAAAAATAGCTATCGATCCCATCGCTTATCAAAAAACTTTAGATACACCCGAAAATTTAGAAAAAAAATATGATATTTTAAAATCTTATTTTAGATATTGGGCATATCAAAGTATAGGAAATTTTAGACTTTACAAAGCTTTTTGGAAAGAATATAACAATGCTATAGAACCTTTAGAAAAGTATTTTGAAAGTAATTTTAATTTTGACAAAGGTAGTAATATTTACTATACTAGCAATGCTTTAAACGAATTTTTAAATTGGGCTGTTGGTGAAACAAAAATTTACAAAGACATTAGTCCTTTAGCAAAAATCATGTCAAATAAAAATTATTCGGTATCTTATATACAAGATTTTATTTTTTCAAATAATCCAAGCCAAGATGATCTTACGATAGCCTTGCAAGCAGCGCTTCTAAATCAAAGAGAAAAAGAAATTTTAGAACTTTTGATTCGTTTTGGTGCTAGGATTGACGAAGGTTATGAAAGTGCTATTTTTTACGCATTGGAAAATTATGAAAATACAAATTTTTTAATCCAAAATGGAGCGAATGTTAATCAAGCCAATGCCTTTGGTAAAACCCCACTTTTTTATGCCATAGAGTTTAATCGCCTTGATATCATAAAACTACTTCTTGATAATGGAGCAAATTTTAATCAAAAATATATTAATAACAATGAAAAATTAGCATTAAGTGCGAACATAGGTTCAAATACGCCTTATTTTATTACATTTTGTGCTCTAGAGCACACTTCAAAAAATGTTTTAATGCATGCTGCAGCCTATGGAAATGTTGAAATTTTAAAACTTCTTATTTCAAAAGGAGCAAATTTTAATGCTGTTGATGATCTTGGTTTTAATGCGCTTGACTTTGCGCTAGCAGCAGGTAAAAAAGAAAATGCTGATTATCTAAAAAGCTTGGGTTTAAAAGCAAACGAAAATCTATTTTACGGAGGTAGTTTAGAATGAAAACCGCATTTATTACAGGAGCTAGTTCAGGTTTTGGTAGAGCTTGCGTTGAAGCTTTTATACAAAAAGGCTACAAAGTAATCGCCCTTGCTAGACGCAAAGAGCGTCTAGAAGAGTTAAAAAATGCTCACAAAGATAAGATTTATACGCTTTGCATAGATGTAAGAAATCAAAAAGAAATCTTTGAGGCTATTGAAAATTTACCCAAAGAATTTCAAGAAATTGATGTGCTTTTTAATAATGCAGGTTTAGCTTTAGGGGTAGATGAATTTGATAAATTAAACCTTGAAGATATTAACACTATGGTAGATACAAACATCAAAGGATTTTTATATGTTGCAAAAGCTGTTATTCCTATACTTCGTAAACAAAAAAATGCTTATATTTTTAACTTAGGTTCGGTTGCAGGACGCAATCCTTATTTTGGAGGCAATGTGTATTGTGGAACCAAAGCCTTTGTAGGACAATTTTCATTGGCCTTAAGAAATGATCTTAGAGGAAGCAATATCAAAGTAACAAACATTGCTCCAGGACTTTGCAAAACTGAATTTAGTGAAGTGCGTTTTAAAGGAGATATCCAAAAAGCTGATGCAGTGTATGAAAATACGCAATTTATCAGTGCTAATGATATTGCCAAAGTGGTAATGTCTATTATTAACCTACCAAGCCATATTAATGTTAATGAAATCGAGCTTATGCCGGTAACACAAACTTGGAATGGATTTTATATAGAAAGAGATGAATGAATAAATTTTTAGTTTTATTGTTTTTACCTTTAGTTGCATTTGCAAACTCCTCAGAAGCAGCTGCAAATGCTAATTTATTTGGAGTTTTTACGCTTATACCACCTTTAGTTGCTATTGCTTTAGCCTTTATCACAAAAGATGTTATTTTGTCACTCTTTGCTGGAGTTTTAAGTGGAACTTTTCTACTTAGCCTTTCTGCAAATATTTTCAAAGCACAACATTTAGCTTTTGTAAATTTTTATAATACTGCAGTAGAATCTTTTTCAAAGATTATTTCTTATATCTTAGGTTCAACTTCTGATCCAGTAAATGCGGGAATCATTTTACAAATTCTTTGTATAGGTGGTCTTGTGGCGCTTATCACAAAAATGGGTGGTGCAAAAGCTGTAGCATTAAAATTTGCCAAAAGAGCCAAATCAGCTGTATCAGCTCAAGTTAATACTTGGTTTTTAGGGCTTTTAATATTTTTTGATGATTATGCTAATTTACTGATCGTAGGTCCAATTATGCGTCCTTTGGCGGATAAATTTAAAATTTCTCGTGAAAAATTTGCCTTTATTATCGACTCTACCGCAGCTCCTGTGGCAGGAATAGCTGTAATTTCCACTTGGATAGGCTTAGAAGTTTCCTTAATTAAAACCGCTTATGAACACATAGGCATTAGCGATATTAGTGCTTTTGGAATTTTTGTCGAAACCATACCTTATCGTTTTTATAATATCTTCATGCTTTTTTTTGTAGTCATGACTGCAATCATGGGACGTGAGTTTGGCTCTATGTACAAGGCTGAAGTGCGTGCAAGAACCACAGGACAAATTGCACCTCTACCTAAATCAGGCACGCTAGATACTGCTGAATTAGAAGATCAGTTTTTAGCGCCAAAAGAAGGTATTAAAATTCGTGCTTTTGATGCTATTGTTCCTATTTTTACTTTAATCATTTTAGCTATATTAGGATTTTATTTTAATGGACTTAGCACTTTAGAAGGCGAAGAACTTGCAAAAGCAAGTGCCAATCCTTTGTCTTTTGAAACTTTTAGGGCTGCTTTTGGAAATGCTGATTCTTCTGTGGTGTTATTCCAAGCTGCTTTGTTTGCTGCTATTGCAGCGATTTTTATCGGGGTGCGTCGTAAAATTTTCAATCTTAAAGAAGCGGTAGAAACTTGGATATATGGCTGGAAAACCATGATTTTTACCATAGTATTGCTTTTATTTGCTTGGTCGCTTTCAAGTATAGTAAAAGATCTAGGAACTTCTTTATTTATCACCAGTCTACTTGCAGATAAATTGCCTGAGTTTATTTTACCTGCTACTATTTTTGCTTTTGCTTCAGCCATTTCTTTTGCCATAGGAACAAGCTATGGAACTATGGGGATTTTAATGCCTTTGGCTGTGCCTTTAGCTCATGAAATCGCCAAAATCAATGGTATGGATGCAAATGCTATGCATCATTATATGGTCATTAATATAAGCTGCGTTTTAACAGGTGCGATTTTTGGAAACCATTGCTCACCAATTTCAGATAATGTAATCCTTTCATCTATGAGTGCAAAATGCGATCATATGGAGCATGTAAGAACACAAATTCCTTATGCTCTATTTATCTGTGGTATTTCTTTAATCGCTGGATATATTCCTGTATCTTTAGGACTTAGCGTTTGGTTTGTCTTGCCTTTAAATTTTATACTTATTGCGCTTTTACTAAGACTCATCGGAAAGAAAGTTCCATGAGTCTTGAAAATTTTGGAAATTTTCTTACTTTAGATGAAAAACACTCTTTCATAAAAAAATATTTTAAAGAATTTTATACAAAGGAATTTAAACTTTTTGCCTCAAAAGATAAACATTATCGTACAAGAGTTGAACTTTCATTTTATCATGAAAATGATACTCTTTTTTATGCAATGTTTGATCCAAAAAGCAAAAAAAAGTACATTATAGAATATTTAGATTTTGCTGATGAAAAAATTTGCGCTTTTATGCCAAAACTTCTAGAATGCTTGCGTCAAGATAGCAAATTAAAAGAAAAACTTTTTGGCGTGGAGTTTTTAACCACAAAGCAAGAACTTAGCATAACTTTACTTTATCATAAAAATATAGAAGATATAAAGTCAAATTTAGAAAATTTAAGCAATATTCTTCATATCAACCTTATAGCAAGAAGTAAAGGCAAAAAACTTATTTTTAAAACAGAAAATCTAAGACAAACTTTAAATATTCAAGATAGAAAAATATTTTATGAATTTAACAACGATTGTTTTATTCAGCCTAATACTGCTATAAATGAAAAAATGATTACTTGGGTATGTGAAATTTTAAGCACTCAAAAAAGAATGGATTTACTTGAGCTTTACTGTGGATATGGAAATTTTACTTTAGCTTTAGCACCATTCTTTTTTAAAATTTTAGCCACTGAAATTTCAAAAAGCAATATTAATTTTGCTTTAAAAAATTGCGAGCTTAACAATACAACAAATATCCACTTTGCAAGACTTTCAAGCGAAGAATTAAGTCTTGCTATCAAAAAAGAAAGAGAATTTTTTCGTTTAAAAGATATTCGATTAGATGATTTTAATTTCTCTCATGTTTTAGTTGATCCACCCCGTGCAGGACTTGATAAAAGCGTAATTGACTTAATAAAAAAATATGAAAATATTATTTATATTTCTTGCAATCCTATCACTTTAAAAGAAAATTTAAAAGAATTAAGTCTAACACATAGAGTGGAAGAGTTTGCTCTTTTTGATCAATTTGCCAATACTCCACATCTTGAATGTGGAGTATTTCTTAGCAAGGTATAAAAAAATAATTCATTAATTTAGCCAGTATTACTATCGCGATACAAAGCACAAATACAAAAGGATGGATAAAAGCACCAAGCGGGTTTTTCTTCTTTAATATAAAATGACAAAATAAAGAAAAAACAACTAAAGATAAAATTCCAAAAGCCAAAATAATTTTTATAGCAAAAAGTAAATTTAAAGGTTTAAAATGAAAACCTGCCAAAGCACCTCCGCTTAAAAAAAGCAAAAGAACCACAAAAGGCATTATTTTAACCCCAGTAGCACTAAAAAGACTTTTGTCAAAATTAGGATTTTTCTTTTTAACTACGCCCAAAACAAATACATCAACAAACAAATAACCTATAAACAAAATAGCACAAAGAAGATGGATTGTTAAAGTATATGGATAAAATTCTTCCATTTTTCCCTCCTTATTAAACTTCGGAATTTGCTATATTATAACACTTTTTTCATTTTTTGAATTCACTTTAGTTAATTTTTTAATCATTTAAGATAAAATACCAAAACAAAGGTTAATAATGAATGAAAAAGAAACTATCTCTTATATTATAAATACAAGTAAAAATATTGCCATATTTGCTTTAAGTCCAGATAAGACAAAAGCTTCTTATAGGGTAGCAGAATTTTTACAAAGAAAAAATTATAAAATTTTTCCTATTTATCCTAAAGAAGAGTTTATTTTAAATGAAAAAGTTTATAGAAATTTAGATCAAATAGAAGAAAAAATCGATACACTTATACTTTTTAGAAAAGGCGAAGCGGCACTAGAAATTCTTCCTAAGCTTGTTGAAAAAAATATTAAAAACCTATGGCTTCAACTTGGTATTAGTAATGAAACAGCCAAAGAAGAATGTAAAAAATTAGATATAAATTTTATACAAAATCGTTGCATTATGCTAGAATATCCGTATTTTAAAACAAAGGAAAAATAGTGTTAGAGCTTAATAAAATTTACAAAGCAAAACAACAAATTTCAGGGTTTGTAAACAAAACTCCTTTCATATACTCTTCTTTTTTAAGTGATATTTGTCAAAGTGAGATTTATCTTAAAAATGAAAATTTACAAATTACAGGTGCTTATAAAATTCGTGGAGCTTATAATAAAATAGCCAATCTTAGCGCTGAACAAAAACAACATGGAGTCATTGCCGCAAGTGCGGGAAACCATGCTCAAGGCGTGGCCATTAGTGCAAAAAAATTTGGCATTAAAGCGGTTATTGTAATGCCAGAATCCACTCCGCTCTTAAAAGTTTCTGCTACAAAAGCCTTAGGAGCAGAGGTGATACTCAAAGGAGATAATTTTGATGAATCCTATACTTTTGCAACCTCTTATGCTAAAGAAAATAATCTTAGTTTTATCCATCCTTTTGAAGATGAATTTGTAATGGCAGGACAAGGAACTTTGATGCTTGAAATGCTTGATGAAATAAGTGATCTTGATATGATTATCGCACCTGTTGGAGGTGGAGGACTTATAAGTGGTATCGCAAGTGCAGCTAAACAAATCAATCCAAACATTAAAATCATCGGCGTTGGAGCCAAAGGAGCTCCTGCAATGTATGAAAGTTTTCATGCTAAAAAAATCAAAAATGCAAAAAGCGTACGCACTATAGCCGATGGTATTGCTGTGCGTGATGCAAATCCTATTAATTTTAATATTATTTTAGAATGCGTAGATGATTTTATCCAAGTTGATGATGAAGAAATCGCTAATGCGGTATTGTTTTTACTTGAAAAACATAAAATCATAGTTGAAGGCGCAGGAGCTGCGAGTGTAGCCACCCTACTTCATCAAAAAATAAATACACAAAATCATAAAAAAATTGGCGTAGTTTTAAGCGGAGGCAATATCGATGCACAAATGCTAAATATCATCATAGAAAAAGGTTTATTTAAATCTTACAGAAAAATGCAAATTCATGTTACTTTAGTAGATAAACCTGGGGCATTATTACACCTTACAGACAGCTTAAAAATAGCCAATGCAAATATAGTAAAAATCGACTATGATAGATTTTCCACCAAGCTTGATTATGGCGATGCGATGATTTCAATTACCCTAGAAACCAAAGGCAAAGAACATCAAGAAGAAATAAGAAAAATTTTAACCCAAAAGGCGTTTAATTTCTATGAAAGTTTTTAATAACATATACGGCTTAAATAAAGCCCATTTGGCGGTGCTAAAAAGTGATTGTATTGCTTTTTAGCCTCAATCTGTTCTTTGAGTTCTTTTTCACTCATTTTTCCTTCTAAAACCTTTAAAACGCTTGCTACGCTTAATCTAATTTGCCCTCTTAAAAAACCATTAGCTTTAAAATGAAAAATGCTAAAATCTTTATAAGCATAAGCTCTAGCAATAAAAATTTCTCTTAAAGTCGTTTTATTATCCCCTCCACTTTTACAAAAAAACTTTAAATCCTTTTTTCCTACAAAAAAACCCAAAAGCTCATTAGCTTTACCTAGGTCAAATTTAGGATAAAAATGTACATAAGAAGCCATAAAAGGACTATAAGAAGAGTGAGAAAATATATAGCGGTATTCTCTACTTTTTACATCAAATCTTACCTCAAAATCATCTTTTACTTTTTCAATTTTTTTGATATGGATAAAAGGATGGGAAAATTTATTAAGTTGTTTTTGAAGATATTCTAAATTTACAAAATGATCTCCACATTCTACACTAGCTACAGCATAGCTTGCATGTACTCCTTTATCCGTACGAGAAGCCATCAAAAGAGGTGAAAAAATACCCAAATGCGATAAAGCCCCACTTAAAGCATCTTGAACACCTTTTTTATGAGGCTGAGTAGCAGAACCTAAAAAAGCAGAGCCATCATAAGAAAATATAATTTTTATTTTCATCAATAACGACTCAAAATCATTTTCTTAAAACAATAAGCCGAAACAAATAAACTTAAAGAAAAAATTCCAAGGCAAGCCAAAATTGGAGGTTGAGAAAAAGAACTTAAAAGTCCAAAATATATAGCAATCACTCCAAACATACCTAAATACACATAGCCTTTTTCATAACGATAAGTAACCAAACCAAAACAAAGTGCAAAAAGCGTACTAGCAAGTGGAAACAAGGCTATAGTTGTATAAATCACAAATTCTCTTGCTCTTTGTGGATTTTCGTTTAAATCATTCCAGTATTCATAAAATTTCTTTGTTTGAAGATTGTCTGTATTAAACTGAGTATTTACTACTAAAGTGTCAAATTCTCCACTAAAAATACTTTGACCTTGCTCAAAATTATACATTTTGCCTTGATTTAAGCTAAAAGCAAAGCTATCGTCTTTTCTTTGCACATGCGCTTCTTTGGCTATGATAAGCTGTTCTTTATCATCAGCTTTATGTTTAGGGCGATACATAATTATGTTTTCATACTTATCACTATCTTGTTTTTCCATAAAAATCATCCAGTCTAAAAATTTTTGTCCAAATTCTCCTGTTTTGTAGTTAAATTTCACTTGAGTGCTTTTATAGTTTACAAAGTTATCCTGAAGCTCAAATACTATAGGTATCATTACCAAAGCCACAACAAGCATAAAAGCACTAATCAAGCTTGCAATTTTAAGGAAAAATTTTGCCAAAATCATTGGTGAAAATCCCAAAGTAAAAAGTACTATGCTTTCATTTTCCTTAGAAAGTCTAAACAAAGCCAAAGTTAAAGAAATGAAAAAAGATATAGGCAAGGTAAAAATTAAAATTCTAGGCAACATAAATCCATAAAGCTTTAAAAGATCCAAAAAACTAATCTCTATGCTTGAAGTAAGTTTTGCAAGTTGAATAAAAAACACCATAGATACAATAGCAAAAAGTACGAAAAATATAGACAAATTCGTACTTAAAAATTGATTTAAAACATATCTTAAACTAAGCTTCATTAGAATAATCCTAAGTTTTTATAAAATAAAACTGCCACAAAAGCGATATTTAAAAAGGGTATCATAGCAAGTTCTCGCTCTTTTATTGCTTTAATTTTAAAAAAAATAAAAAAAGGCAAAGTTAAAATAGAAGCTATAAATAATACTAAAAATCCATACTCAAAACCTAAAATTCCACCTATACAAGACATAATGATAATATCAGCATCACCCAAATTTTCTAAAATTTCATCTTTTTTTTGGAAATTCATTAGAAAAAAAACTAAACTTTTTAATAAAAAAACAAATCCTCCAAAACTAAAAGCATTTAGTAAAAAACCTCTGCTAAACTCTTTAAAAATCAAAAAATGTAAAATTTCACTTTCCCTAAAGGCGTAAAAAAAAGCAAATAAAAAAGCACTCCAAAGTAAGATTTGTGGTACGGCTTTGAGTTTAATATCAATTAAAGAAAGCAAGAAAAGATTAAATAAAAATAGAGATAAAAATAAAAAATCATAAAAATTTTGACTTAAAAAATAAACCAAAATAAGCAAAATTATGCCTAAAATTTCATTGATTAATAAAGAAATAGGCAAATGACATTTGCAAGTTTGACATTTTGCCTTTAAAAAAATATAAGAAAAAATAGGAATAATTTCATAGTATTTTAATTTTGCATCACAAGAAAAACAAAAAGAGCGCGAGATAAAAAAAGGCTTTTTTTCAATTATCCTACTTGCCAAACTTGTGCAAAAAGAACCCAAACAAGCCCCTAGAATTATTATGAAAAGTATCATTTTCCAAAAGTTCTTTCTCTATTTCTAAATTCTTTAATAATCCTTTTAAATTCTCTCTTGGTAAGAGATGGAAATAAAGTTTCACTAAAATAAATTTCAGCATATGAACACTGCCAAAGTAAGAAATTTGAAAGTCTTTTAGCATTTCCAACGCGAAGCATCAAATCCACATCTAAAGGTAAATCTAAATTTTGCGTTAAATTTTCTTCATTTAGCTCAAGTTTTTTTTCGATCACACGCTTAGCAGCTCTTATAATTTCATCTCTTGCACCATAACTTATAGCCAAATTAACACAAAGTGCGTCACAATGCTTTGTTTTTTCTTCAACTAAGGTAATTTTTTCTCTTACTTTATCTTCCAAACGCGATAAATCACCTATAGCTCTTAAACGCACATTATTTTTTTCAAATTTTTCTAAAGCTTCATCCAAACAACGATCTAAAAGTTCAAAAATAAAATCAATTTCATCTTTAGGGCGCTTCCAATTTTCCGTACTAAAAGCAAAAAGGCTTAAATTTGAAATATTTTCTTCCATGCAAACTTCCATCAATTTTTGCATAGTTTTGACTCCTTGGGAATATCCAAGTTTTGCCAAAAAACCCTTAGCCCTAGCCCAGCGCCTATTACCATCCATAACAACAGCAAGGTGTTTTAATTCATTCATTTTTCATCCTTTAAAATCAAAAAGCCTTTTGAAAACAAACAAAGGTTCAATCTTGTTTTCTTGCGATACATTAAAATCTAAATGTTCGTTTAAAAATTTTTGTACCTTGGCAAAAGGTGTAAAAACGCTAACACCTTGTAAATCTATTAAAATTTTCAAAGCTCCAAAAACACTAAAATATAAGTAAATTTCTAAATATTTTGCTCTTTTACGCATTTGAAACAAGCAAGATTTATTTTCAAAGATAAAAGGAATATGATAAATATTTTCAAAACTTGCAAAAAGCATTTCTTTTAATATCTGATAACGCTCTATATCTTTACAATCTAAAAGATTTTGTATGATGAATTTTTTATAAGAAATTTTATCCTCTAAAATAGCGATTATTAAAGCCAATCCCTCTTCAAAAGGTTTGAAATTAGGACGCTTTGAAAGATGTTTAAATTGTATAACTCCACCATTTTGCATATAAAGTTCGGCTAAATATTCAGCGCCAATTTCAAGCTCTATCATGCTTTTGGTTTGAATCTTTTTGTGATTTAACAAAAGCGTATAGTGTCCATAGCCTGATTTAGCCAAAACTTTCATTTGTATAGGCAAGGTAGAATTAATCATACTCATAATTTTTCACACCATTTTACTAATTCAAATGCCAATTTTTCTTTGCTTTGCAAGGTGCTTTTATTTTCATTGTTGAAAGTGATAAAATAAAGTTCATTTTGATAGCTTCCAAAATAATTTTTTTGACCAATGATATTAAGGCAAACCATATCAAGTTGCTTATCTTTTAAAGATTTTTTCGCATTTTCTAAGGCATTTTGAGAATCAAATTCCATCTTAAAACCTATCTTTTTGCCTTGAAATTTGCAAGTTTTAAGCAAATCTTCATTTAAAGATAGATGCAAGTTTAAACCCTGTAAATGCTCATTTTTTTTAATTTTTCCTTTTACACTTTGAGGGATAAAATCACTCACTGCAGCCGTCATAATCAAAAAGTCATGACTTAAATTTTTATCCAAAAGCTCTTTTAGTTCCTTAGAACTTTCAAATTTGCAAAGCTCATAAGGCGTATCAAATTCCACAGAGCTTAAAAGTTTTACCCTAGCTCCTAAAAAATAAAAAGCATCAGCTATGGCTTTTGCCATTTTTCCACTTGAAAAATTACTCACACAACGCACATCATCGATCTTTTCTTTTGTGCCACCACCTGTGATAACTACACTTTTATCACACCAAAACTTTTCTTTTAAAAGCTCTCTTTTGGTGATATTAAAAATATCCTTAACTTCAGCTAAGGCTCCTACGCCTTCATCTTTACAAGCTAAAACTTTACAAATAGGCTCTATAATCGAAGCTTTATTTTCTTTAAGTATCTTTAAAGAATTTTGCGTGCTAAAATGATGAAACATATTTGTATTTGCCGCAGGAGCTATGATAAGAGGTTTATTTGCTGCGATTAAGGTTTGGATAAAAAGATTATCCGCTATACCAAAAGCAAGTTTATTGATAGAATTAACACTTGCAGGGGCAAACAAAACAAGGTCTACATCCTTGCTAAAAACTATGTGATTGTTTGAGTTTTGCCAACTTTCATTTTCCTCGCATAAAATCTCATCAGCCAAGGCTTCAAAACTCATTTTGCTAGCAAATTTTAACAAACCATTAGAAAGCAAAACTTTTACCCTAAAGCCTTCTTTTTTAAACAAAGAAATAAGCTCGTAAGATTTATAAAAAGCTATACTGCCACTAATAGCCAAAAGTATGGTTTTCATTTTTGAAATTTTTTGTAATAATAATCTTTTATCATCTTATGCTCTGCTCTATTGATAAACAAAGCACCTTTTTCTACATTGATACCTACCGTGCTTCCTGCTGCTATGATCACTTCATCTTCGATTTTTACAGGCGCGATAAATTGCGTATCAGAACCTACAAAAACATTTTTTCCTATGATGGTTTTATGCTTTTTTACCCCATCATAATTGCATGTAATAGTCCCACAGCCTATATTAGTTCCACTATCTATCTCACAATCTCCTAAATAGCTCAAATGTCCTGCTTTTACGGTATTTAACTTTGCATTTTTACATTCTACAAAATTTCCTATATGAGTGTTTTTTAACTCACAATTTGGACGCAAATGTGCCAAAGGCCCTACATCGCTATTTTCTACGATGGAATTTTCTATCACACTTGAGCTTTTAATGATAGAGTTTATAATCTTACTTTTACCCTCTATCCTTACATTTTCATATACTTCGCATTCACCTACAAATTCAACATCTGCACCTATAAAAGTGCTTTGCGGTAAATGAAAAATCACACCCTGTTGCATCCAGTATTTTTTAATTTTTTCTTGCATGAAATTTTCAGCTATACTGAGTTCAAATTTATCATTAATCCCCATAAATTCATCTTCATCTACAAAAACCGCTTTAATCATCACATCTTTTTCTTTTGCTAGTTTTACAATGTCGGTTAAATAATACTCTTTTGCCGCATTATTGTTATCAATCAAAGGTAAAAGCTCTTTTAAAAGTCTCGATTCAATCACATAAACCCCAGCATTGCAAGTATTTATCTCTTTTTCTTGTGTATTTGCATCTTTAAATTCAACAATTTTTTCAACGCTATCGTTTTTTATCACCACCCTACCATAACTTTTAGGATCTCTTGCTTTAAAAACTGCTAGATTTAATTTTGCATTATTACCTAACAAAGCTTCCAAACTTGTTTGCTCAACTAAAGGCATATCGCCACAAAGAATCAACACTCTTTCATTTTTAGGCTCAAACCCCCTTAAAGCTCCTGCAGTTCCTGGATAATTTTGCAAGTCTTGCTCTAAAATTTGTGTTTTTGGAAAATGTTCTAAAATTTCTTTTTCAACGCGTTCTTTTTGATGCGATAAAACTACACTTACATCATCACTTAAAGCAAAAGCCTTTTTTAAAATGTGTAAAATCACACTTTTTTGACAAAGCTCTTGCAAAACCTTTGGCTTTTGTGATTTCATTCTAGTGCCCAATCCTGCCGCTAAAATCAAAATAGAAGTTTTCATTTTTTACCTTTGTTATTAAGAAGTCTAAAAGACTATTTTAGCAGTTTAAAGTTAAAATCCTAATACCCTTAAACTAGTTTTTAGTCATCAAAAGATAAAATTTAAATTTCTTTAATAAAAAACAAAAAAGGTTTTTAAATTTTGAAAAAAATATTATTATTTTTACTTTTAAGCATGAGCTTATTTGCTGCTGAAGCAACTATCCCTACAGTAAATTTAAGCTTAAGTGCACCCAATACGCCTAATCAGCTTGTTACTACTTTAAATATAGTGATTGTTTTAACCATACTTGCGCTCGCTCCAAGTATAGTTTTTGTTATGACTTCTTTCTTGCGTCTTATTGTGGTATTTTCATTTTTGCGACAAGCTATGGGGACGCAAAGTATGCCACCTAACACTATTTTAGTAACCTTGGCTTTAATTTTAACTTTTTTTATCATGGAACCTGTAGCTACAAAATCCTATAATGAAGGTATAAAACCTTATTTAGCAGAAAAAATAGGCTATGAAGAGGCTTTTATAAAAGGAGCAAAGCCTTTTAAAGATTTTATGCTTAAAAATACTCGCGAAAAAGATTTAGCCCTTTTTTATCGCATACGCAATCTACCCAATCCCAAAACCATAGATGATGTTCCCCTTACGGTTTTAGTTCCTGCTTTTATGATTTCAGAGCTTAAAACCGCTTTTGAAATAGGATTTTTAATCTACCTACCCTTTTTAGTCATAGATATGGTTGTAAGCTCAGTTTTAATGGCTATGGGTATGATGATGCTACCTCCTACTATGATCTCTTTACCTTTTAAACTCTTGATTTTTGTATTAGTGGATGGATGGAATTTGCTAGTGCAAAGGCTTGTGGAAAGCTTTGTAACCTAAGAAGGAAAATCCTTCTTAGAAAAAGAATTCTAAATTATTCTTTTTAAAAGTATCTTTAACATCTTTAAGATATTTTTCTCCTAAAGAATCAAAAAGCCCATCTTTTTTGCTTTCTGCAATAAATTCATCAAGCTCTTTTTTAAGTTCTGCATTACCTTTTTGCACTGCTATACCCCAAAACTCAGGATTTTCTTGAAAAGGTGCCAAAATGGCTCTAGTTGTATCTTGATGTTTTTGCCAAGTGCGATAAATCGTAAGTTGATCATAAAAAAATCCATCAGCCTTGCCTTGAATCACTTCCAAAATAGCAGCATTTTCTTTATCAAATAAATTAATAGTTGCATTTTTTAAATTTTTAACCGCATATAAATGCCCTGTAGAACCACGCTTTAAAGCCAAAACTTTGCCCTTTTTATCTAAATCTTTGATATTTGTAATATCAGAGTTCAAAGGAGTTAAAATAGCCAAATTTGCCTTAGCATAAGGAATGCTAAAATCCACCACTTTCTTTCTCTCATCGGTAATTGTCATAGAAGACATTATAAGATCTATCTTGGCTGTTTTTAAAGCAGGTATTAAACCATCCCAAGCGATATTTTTTACTACAAGTTTATAGCCGTTTTTCTTTGCAAAAGCTTCTAAAAAATCCACGCTAATTCCACTTGCTTTGCCTGTTTTATCGCTCATTTCAAAAGGCGGATATCCAAGCTCCATTCCTACAACCAAATCTTTTGCACTCAAATTTAAAGCAAAAAAAGAGATAAAAATCAAAATAATTTTTTTCATAATTTCCTTTCAAATTTTTTGTAAAAAATTATACTAATTTTATCTTATTTTGTTATTAGCAATTTGTTTTAAACTTAAAAAATTAAAACCTTTAAACCCTAGTCTGCCCTATAAGATTATTTAATCTATCCATTATAGAATTAACATAAGAGTCTATACTTTGGTTACTTGCTTTCCAGCCATTAGCTTTTGCTTGATTAAACTGATTATCAAACCAAGCTCCACCATAACCTATGCTTGTATTTTGCCAAGCAACTCCTTTTTCCATTGCATATATATCTGCATCAAGCCAGCCATCTTGTGCATAACCTTTTAATAAACCGCAAAATCCACTTTGCCTGTCATGATGTCATTTAAAGCAATGCTATCACCATTAAAACTTTCTTTAGCCATAGCCCTATTGTAAGCTTCTACTTTTGGGTTAAGTGTAGTTTCTGAACTCTCAACGGGTTGTCCGCTACCATATGATTTTAAAAAACTCATAAACAAAGCTTCTTTAGAATAACTTCCATCTTCATTTTTTGGATAAACTGACATATCAGGATTAAATTGCCAATCTTCACCTTTAGAAACATTTTTGATTTCTTCCAAAGATAAACCAAAACTATGTCCATTTATGCCATCTATTAAAGATCCTGATTGTATATATAAACTTTCAGCTTCTTTCATTTGTTCAGGGGTTTGATAAATATTTGTAATAGAAGAATTTGAAAAATCTCTTAGGTGAGTGATATTCATTCTATTGCTTGGATCATTAAAATCCACCATTTATAGCATAACCCTTAGGCATAGAATTTATATCTGCTTCAGTGAAACTTGTTTTATTGGTATCATTAAAAGTATGATTAACAATTTGATTAAATTGATTATAATATTGTTTTATGGTATCAGCCATATCGATATTGGTAAAATAGCGAGAAATTCCTAGCTGTTCTCTTATATCTTGATATTGTGCTTCATTAAAGTTATATATCTCATCCAAAGTAGATTTATGTATCTTAAAATCTTCAGGCAATCCTGCGGCTTTGTTAAAATCACCATCTTTATCTACACTATAACCATAGGCTGTATTATTACTTATATCTGCTTGTTTATATTTTAGAGTATAAATAGAGTTTTTAAATTCACTAGATATATCATAATTAGGAGAACTTGTCTTACTACTTGTACTAAAATTAGTATTATTGCTAGTATTTGTTGTATTAGTAGAATTTAATACTTCACTTCTTATTAAAGTTTGTGAATTTGCACTTTGAATTTCATTTAATTTACTAGCATTTTGTTTTAAAAAAGCATTAGCAAAACTTATTTTAGAATTTTCTTTACTTTCTTTATTAGCTTTTGCTTGTGAAAGTATAGAATTATAGTTTGAGTTATCATTGATGCTAAAAGATACTCATATTAATTCCTTGATTTAGATTTTTTTGCCTTCAACCTAAATATATTAAAATAATATAAGCAAGATCTGTTCCGTTTTGGGGTGGAGTTATTTTTCTAAATAAATTTTTAAAGCCCTTTCATAGTCTTCTTTAGTATCAATCCCCATGCTTGTTGTTGAAATTTCAAGCATTTTGATTTTTTTACCATTTTCTATAGCTCTTAACTGCTCTAACTTTTCCGCTCTTTCAAGTGCAGAACTTGATAAAGAACAAAACTCCCTTAAAGCTTTGACACTATAAGCGTAAATGCCTAAATGCCCTTTAAAACTTTCCTCGTAATTTTCTCTTTCATAAGGGATTTTAACTCTTGAAAAATACAAGGCATACCCTTCTTTATCGCAAAGCACTTTAACCAGATTAGGATCCATAGCTTCTTCTTGAGTAATTTTTTTATAACAACTCGCCATAAAAGCTTTTTTATCCAAGCAAGAACTTGCAAATTTTTTAAATTTTAATAAATTTTCACATTCTATAAAAGGCTCATCAGCTTGGACATTAATAATAATCTCATCATCTTTTAAAGATAGTTTCTTACATGCTTCATTAATCCTATCCGTACCACTTTCATGATCTTTGCTTGTTAAAACCGCATTTAGACCATATTCTTTAGTGATACTTAAAACCTTTTCATCGTCTAAAGCTATACAAACTTCATCCACACTACTTACCCTTCTTGCAGTAGCCACAAACATAGGCACTCCACCTATATCACATAAAATTTTCTCATGAAAACGACTTGATTTTAATCTTGCAGGAATAATAATCATTTTTGCATCCAATCTAAAATTTCTTTTTTTATATTTTTGGCTTCAAATACCTTTTCATCGCTATTTTTCAAGTCAAATAAAGCCAAAATTTCATCTTTAACTTGGACATTAAACTCTTTAGCTATAAATTTTAAATCTTCTTTTTCATTCTTAGAATCCCTATCATATAAAGCTTTTATCATACTTGGAGTAAATTTTGTCCATTCTGCTGTAGAGGTAATAATGCTAGGTTTTAAAGGATCAAGCATTTTAAAACAAGTTGCGGTGTGTGGATCGATTAAAATCTTACTTTGTTTGATAAATTGCATACATTCTTCATCGGTGCAAAAATCCGCCTCAAAATCTTCTTGCAAACTTTGTAATTCTTCTTTTTCAAGTTTAAAATATCTCTCATTTTTTAACAAATTCATCAGTTCTTTAGTTCTTTTATCTTTAAATTTCGCAAATAAGAGTCTTTCGATATTAGATGAAACAAGTATATCCATAGCTGGAGAAATAGTCTTCTTAAGACTTTTTTCACGCAAATCATAAACGCCCTGATTAAAAAATTCACTCAAAATATTATTCGCATTTGAAGCGATTTTGATTTTTGAAATTTTAGCTCCCATTTTTTTAGCATAAAAAGCTCCTAAAGCATTGCCAAAATTTCCACTTGGAACGATGATTTGCACTTCTTCTAAAAACTCATTAAAAAGTTTTAAACTCGCATAATAATGATAAATAATCTGAAATAAAATACGTCCAAAATTTACAGAATTTGCTGCGCAAAGCTCATAATTTAAAGCTTTAATTTCATTTTGAAAATCTTTTGAAAAAAGCAATTCTTTTAAAGTGTGCTGCGCTGCATCAAAATCCTCATCTATGGCAAAAACTTTCAAATTATCCTTATCTAAAGCTCGCATTTGCAACTCTTGAACTCCACTTGTACCACCTTTTGGATACATACAAACTACTTTAACATTTTCTGCATTTTCAAAACTTTTTAAAGTTGCAGGTCCCGTATCGCCACTTGTAGCACAGATAATTAAAATATTTTTATCCTTTGAAAATTCGCTTAAAAGCACGCCAAAAGGCTGTAAAGCCATATCTTTAAAAGCTCTTGTAGGCCCATGCCAAAGCTCGTTAATATAGGTTTTTTCAGAGATTTTTTGCAAAGAAATAGGTGTATTTTTATCATCAAAGCTTTCATAACTTTTCAAAGCCTTTTTAAAAAGCTCTTCTTCGCCAAAACCAAAACTTTCTATAAGCTTTAAAGCAAAATCTTTATAAGATAAATTGGCATATTTTTCTCCTTCAAAAATAGGTAAATTTAAAGGCGAATAAAGTCCTCCTTCTGGAGCGTTTGGGTTAATCAAAGCTTCCTTAAAGCTTGATACATTATTTACATTTCTACTCTCGACCAATTTCATTGCTCAAACTCCTTAATATAAGTTCTAATTTGTTCTTTTAGTGTATCTTTTAAATCTATATTTAACTCTATAATTTGACATTTAAAACCAAAATCTTTAACTTTAACAAAATCCTTAAAAGTAAGCATTAGTGTATCGCAATTATGTTTTTTTAGCAAATTTTCTAATTCTTCTTTTTTAAACTCATAATGATCTTTAAAAAAATAACAAGCCCTTGCTTTGATAAAATGCTCATACAATCTAAAAGGTTTAGCAATAGCAGTTACCAAAACAGCCTTTGGATTTTCTTTTACAAAAGAATAACGCACAAAATCCCTACCTTCTAATGCAATAAAATCAGCCCTTTTTTCATAAAATTTTGGCAAACGATAAGCTCCACTTGGTAAGGTAAAATTAAAATAAGGTTTGATTTTACTTTCAAGCAAAATATCAAATTTTTTAATATGAAATTTAGAAAAAGCATCATCAAGTACAACGATTTTAGCTCCCAACTCAAAAGCTTTTTCAATACCTTTTACTCTATCTTCACTTACAATCACACCTTTGATATTTTCTTCAAAAGCATACTCCATAGCTTCATCGCCACTTTGTGCTAAGGTGCATAAAATTTCATTTTGATTTTTAACAACAAACAAACCTTTAGATTTTCTTTTATAGCCCCTAAGCACTATAAAAACGTCATCAAATTCCCTTGCTATAGCTTTGCAAAGCGGGGTTTTTCCATTACCTCCAAAACTTAAATTACCAACGCTAATAACAGGCTTTTTAAAAACTATTTTTTTACGAAAAAAAGTATTTAAAATCGCAAAAAAAGCATAAAGCACACTTAAAGGTAAAAGTACAAAAGCAAGACATTTTTGCCAAAAATTAGGCTTAAAAAAATAATTATCAAGCCAAAGTTCATAATTTTTTTCTTCACTCATTGTTTAAATTTCCAAAATTTCAGGCATTTTTCCCTTAAAAGCATTTTTTTGCATGCGATTTTTTAACATAGCAATCAAAGAAGGATCAAGCGTTCTTAAAAGTTTTTCGTCATTAGTTTCTAAGGCTTTTAAACCTTCATCGATTTTTGCATAAGAAAAACCTAAATCCCCCTCATCGCTTTGATTTTCCCAAAGATCCGCACTTGGAGCTTTTTTGATAAAATTTTCATGCAAATTAAGGTATTTTGCTAAGGCATAAATTTCACTTTTATAAAGCGATCCTATAGGATTAAAAGCACAAGCTAAATCCCCATAAATCGTACCATAACCCAAAAGTAATTCGCTTTTATTAGAAGTGCCTATGACTAAAGAATTTTTCAAAGCAGAATAATCATAAAGCAAACTCATTCTAATGCGAGCTGCAAAATTTCCTAACGATACTAGAGTAGTATTTTCACTTTGCTTTATAAAAGCATCTAAAATGCTTTGAATTTCTATGATTTTATATTCAAGATTTAAATCCGCACAAAGCCTTAAAGCATCTTCGAGATTGGCTTTATTTGAAATTTGAGTTGGCATTAAAAGAGCAAAAACATTCTCTTTTAAAGCTATTTTGCAAAGCGTTGCTACTAAAGCAGAATCAATCCCGCCACTAAGCCCCAAAACCACACCTTGACTTTGAGAATTTTTCACTTTTTCTTGTATAAAATCACACATTTTTTCTGTTATCTTTTGCCAATCCATAAAGCTTGCCTTTTAAAAATTTAATGTATAATTATATTTATTTAAGGCAAATTTTTCATTAAAGAGGCAAAAAATGCAAATTATCAAACAAGCTTGTGGAGCTTATGAGACAAATTGTTATATTTTATTTGGTGAGCATGGAGAAATTATCATTGATCCTGGTTTTGATGCGCTAAATTTCATCAAAAAACATGTAAAAAATCCTTTAGCGATTTTAAATACTCACGGACATTACGATCATGTTTGGGATAATGAAAAAGTAAAACAAGCCTATCAAATCCCTATTTATATTCATAAAAATGATGCTTTTATGCTTGAAGATCCTTTTAATCAAGGTTTTATATCTAGCAAAGCGGATTATTTGATTGATGATGAAAATATCATTTCTATAGGCGGATTTGATTTTAAATTTCACTTTTTACCAGGACATACGCCAGGTTGCACTATGATAGAAATTGTAGGTAAAAATATCATATTTAGTGGAGATTTTTTATTTTATAGAAGCATAGGAAGATGGGATTTTCCTTATTCAGATGCAAATTTAATGAAACAAAGCTTAGAAAAAGTTATGACTTACAAAGAAGATTTTAAACTTTTACCAGGACATGGACAAGAGACTACTTTAAAAAAAGAACAAGCCCATTTACCCTCTTGGCTTAGATACTTTTAAGGTATATTAAAATGGAATTAGATCAAATTTTATTATATGCTTTTATTTTTTTAAATCTTTTTGCTCTTTTTGGTTTATTTTTGGGAAATAAAAAGAAAAATCAATTTAACGATAAAAAATTTTATAAAATCTGCCCATGTAAAAAAATGGCAGAAAATGGATCTTTAAGTACCATTTGTATTTATTCAGCTGTGGGAGGATTTTTTTATAGTGTATTGTCTATAGGTTTTATAGGTTTTGGTAATTGGATTTTAAATTTTATTTTTTTACTTGCATTATTAAGCGTTTTTTTAGGGTGGAAATTAAAGCTTGATTGAAAAATATTTTTAAGAAAAATCCATTGATTTTTCTTAATTTTTATTTAAAAGTTGTACCACCATCAACGATGAAAGTATGTCCTGTCACCCAACTTGCCTTACTTGAACAAAGAAAAAGACATGCTCCAGCCAAATCTTCAGGCTGCCCCATGCGATTTAAAGGGCTTAAATTTATAGTAGCCTGTTTTACTTCTTCATAATTTGTAAAAGCTCTTAAAGCATCGGTTTCAATAGGCCCACCACTTACGACATTTACACGGATATTTTTTTCTCCAAGTTCAGTAGCTGCATATCTTGCCATAGCTTCTACAGCAGCTTTTGCTGTACCATGACCTGAATAATTTTCTATATACACTAAATTTCCTGTAGATGAAATAGAAATAATGCTTCCACCCCCTACTTTTTCCATCCTTTTAGCTGATTCTTGAGCTCCTACCACAAAAGCATTTACTGTGGCGGTAAAAATGTTATTAATTCCCTTTGGTTTTAACTTCATAAATTTAGTATAACCACCTACAACCGCACGTCCTGAAATGATAGCATTTGAGATAAAATAATCCACTCTATTAAAATCCACATCAATTTTTTCAAAAAGTTCTTTATAGGTTTCAGGTTCTAAGATATTAAATTCATAAGCTCTAGCTTTGATTTTATAATTTTTCTCCAAATCTTGCACCATTTCATCAGCAATTTGCGCATTAGAATTATAAGTAAAAGCTATATTTGCACCCACTTTAGCAAATTCATAAACTATAGCTTTGCCTATCCCGCGAGTTCCACCGCTGATTACTAAAGTTTTTCCTTGAAATTCTGTATTCATTAAAATCCTTTGATCTTATATTTTTTCATCACTTCTTCAATTTTAGCAAAATTTTCCTTATTTGGAGGACAAAGAGGAAGTCTAAACTCCAAACTTTCTATCAATCCAGCTATATACATAGCCGTTTTAATAGGAATAGGATTACTTTCACAAAATAAAATTTTATTGATATTATAAAGCTCATCATTGATTTTTTTAGCTTCTTTATAATTTTCATCTAAAGCAAAATGAGTTAAAGCGCTAATCATATCGGGTAATAAATTTGAAGTTACTGAAATCACTCCCTTTCCACCATTTGAAAGTATAGGATAATTGATCGCATCTTCTCCCGAAATAAGCATCATTCTAGGTTCATGCGCAAGCAAATCCACACACTTATCGATATTTCCACTCGCTTCTTTTACTCCATAAATATTTTCACAATCTCTAAAAAGCTTGATAATAGTATCTGTTGAAATTTCACAACCTGTTCTTCCTGGAACATTATATAAAAGCACAGGAATATCTACACTTTGTGCAATAGCCTTATAATGCTCGTAAAGTCCTTGTTGCGTAGGTTTATTATAATATGGCGCCACACTTAAAATCCCATCAGCACCATGTTCTTTAGCAAATTTAGCTAAATCCACTGCCTCATGAGTTGCATTACTTCCCGCACCTGCTAAAACCTTAACCTTAGTTCCTTTACAAGTCTCAACGGCTATCTCTATACAAGTTCTATGTTCTTCATGAGTTAAAGTTGCACTTTCTCCTGTTGTTCCTACTGGAACTACTGCATCGATGCCATTTTCTATTTGTCTTTTAATCAATCTTGCATAACTTTGCTCATCAACTTTTCCATTTTTAAATGGTGTAATAAGAGCAGTCATCGCCCCAATAATAATATTTTTATCCATTTGAATCCTTTCTTAGAATTACCGTAGTTGAATTTTCTTGAATAAAATATTTTTTAGCACAAGAAATCAAATCTTTTAATTCCAAATTTTGTATATCTTTCTCATAATCTAACAAAGGATTGATATCTCCTCTTGCTAGATATGAACCATAAATATTTGCCACTGCACTAGCATTGTTAAGTGAGAAAATAAAATCACTTTTAACATTATTTTTTACTCTTTGCAAATCTTTTTGAGAAATTTTACCCATTTTAAGTTTATCAATGATTTTTAAAAGCTCTTTTTCTACTTTTTCTGCATTAACATTGGGGTTACAATTACAAATAAAAATAAATAAATTTTCATCTATACAATCATTAACATAAGCATAATAATCATTGATTAAATTTAATTTATCAATCAAAATTTCACTCATTAAAGAACTTTTCCCACTTCCTAAAAGCTCAGATAAAGCATTTAAAGCAGGTATATCTTCGTGTTTGAAATTTGGAATTTTATAAGCAAGGGCTAATAGTTCAGTATCTGAGTTTTTATGCAAATATATTCTTTTTGCTCCATCTTGTTTAGGCTCTTTTGTGTGAATTTTAGGTATAGTCTTAGTATTTTTAATCTTCTCAAAATGTTTTTTTGAAAGCTCAAAAACTTCTTTACTTTCTATATCGCCACTTACAAGCAAAATCGCATTTTTAGGTTGATAGTAAATGCTGTGAAATTCTTTAATATCCTCAATACTCCAATTTTCTATATCCTTAAAAAAACCTATAGGAGTCCAATGATAAGGATGATACATAAATGCGTGATTAAAAAGTCTAAAATAAAGATATCCCAAAGGGTTATTATCTGTTCTCCATCTACGCTCTTCTAAAACCACTGCTCTTTCAGGCTGAAATTCTTCATCTTTTAAATTTAAATTCGCCATAAGTTCTGCAAAAAGCTCTAAAGCTTTATCTAAATTTTTCTTCGCACATTTAATATAATAATGAGTATAGTCAAAACCTGTGCTTGCATTATCCACACCACCAAAACCCTTAACAATCTCATCAAATTCGCCAGCTTTTAAATTTTTAGTACTTTTAAAATTTAAATGTTCTAGCATATGAGCTATGCCACTTTTTCCCATGATCTCATTTCTTGAACCCACTTTATAAAAAATATCAACGCTAATCACATCGCTATTTTTATTTACAGGCAAAGCATAAACTTCAAGCTTGTTTTTTAATTGAATTTTTTCATAAGCAATCATTTTAAATTTACCCCAACAGCTTCACTAATATGTAAAAAACCATCTTTTCTTAAAAGCTCTATAAGATTTTGATTGATATTTTTTACCAAAGAAGGACCTTTAAAAATCAAAGCTGTATAAACTTGCACCAAATTAGCCCCATTTTTAATACGCTCATAAGCAATATCAGCACTATCAATCCCTCCACTTGCAATAAGCAAGGTTTTACCAAAAAGAATCTTAGCTACTTCTTTGAAAAAAATACCACTTTTTTCCGTAATCAGCCTTCCGCTAATACCACCAAAAGTACGATTATTATCTAACAAGCTATAATCAACACTGGTATTGGCTAATATAAACCCATCTGCACCTTTTTTAATGGCATTTTCACATAAATTTAAAGCATCATCTATTTTCATATCAGGAGCAATTTTTATCAAAATAGGCTTAGAAGTGATTTTTTTGGCTTCTTCAAGCAAGGTATTTAAAAAATCATCATTTTGCAACTCTCTTAAATTTTTAGTATTAGGAGATGAGATATTAACGATAAAATAATCACACAAATCCTTAAAATCTCTAAACAAAGTAAAATAATCCTCCAAGGCTTTGTCATTTGGAGTGATTTTATTTTTCCCTATATTTACCCCTAAAGGCAAAACAAAAGGATAAGTTTTTGCAAGCCTTAAAGCAATCTTTTCAGCACCTTCGTTGTTAAAACCCATAGCATTTTGTATACTTTCTTGTTTTACAAGTCTAAATAGACGTGGCTTTTCATTGCCTTCTTGAGGTTTTGGAGTAAAAGTTCCCACTTCCAAAAAGCCAAATCCTAAAGCACTCAAAGGTCTTATCATGGTGGCATTTTTATCAAAGCCTCCTGCTAAACCTACAGGATTATTAAAATCAAGTCCAAGTAAATTTTGTCTTAAACTCTCATCATCAACTATATATTTGTGTGCTAAAAAACTTAAAGCTCCTGGAAAACTGGCACTTAAAGCTCTTAAGCTATATTCAACCAAAGCATGTGCATGCTCAGGGTTTAACTTAAAAAGTAAAGGTTTTATCATTTCATAAGCCATTTTTTAATCCTTTTTAAAATTCTAACTAAAATTAACTAAAGCTAGGCTTTGTTTTTTCTTTGCTTTTAAATTTTTGGTATAAAGAACAAGTTTGCAAAAGCTCTTCATCTTTACCTATTGCCAATACCTTGCCCTTATCCAATACTACTATTTTATCTGCATTTTCTATAGTGCTTAAACGATGTGCAACCACTAAAATCAATCTGTCTTGTTTTAAGTTTTCTATAGTTTTAACTATTGCTTTTTCACTTTCATTATCCAAAGCTGAAGTTGCTTCATCAAAAATAAGCACATCAGGATTTTTATATAAAGCTCTAGCGATTGCTATTCTTTGTTTTTGCCCTCCACTTAAGTTCTTACCATGTTCTTTTACTTCAGCCCAAATCCCGCCCATTTCTTTAACAAATTCATAGGCATTGGCCAATTTTAAAGCTTGGATAACTTTTTCTTCTTCTAACTCTTCGCTATAAGCAATATTTGCAGCAAAACTATCATTAAAAAGATAAATATTTTGTGTTACAAGTCCTATTTTAGCATGTAAGCTTTCTATGGTAAAAGTACTAATATCTTCTTGATTGAGTAAAATTTTACCTTTTTGCTTTTCATAAAAATACATCAAAAGATTAATAATAGAAGATTTACCACCCCCACTTGTCCCTACAAGAGCAAGCATTTGCCCTTTAACAAAATCAAAATTTACGCCTTTTAAAACACTTTTATGCGGGTTTTCATAAGCAAATTCAACATTTTCAAAGCTAATTTTTTCAATGTTTTTTAATTCTTTGCTTCCACCTTTAATTTGAGGTTCTAAATCCAATAAATAAAAAGTTCTTTCACTTGCCGCAACAGCACCTTGAAGTTTTCCATATAAAGACGAAAGACGCTTTAAAGGAGTATATATCGCAAAAAGTGCCGAAACAAAACTAATAAAACTTCCCACACTCATAGAACCATTGATAACCTCTCTACCCCCTACAATAATCACCACAGCAACCCCAACAGAGCCCATCATATCCATTAAAGGACTTGTAAGTGCATCAATACGTGCGGATTTTAGGTTTAATTTACATAAAGTATCATTATGCTTAGCAAATTTATCACTTTCTTTTTTTTCATTATCATTAGCTTTGATCAATTCAATATTTGAAAAAATTTCACCCAAATAAGAAAGTAAATCCGAATTTGTTTCTTGTATATTTCTTGCATATTTTTTAAGTTTTTTAGCAAACCACACCAAAGGGAAAATAGCTAAAGGCAAAATCACTAAAGCAAAAAAAGCCAAAGTAGGACTTTGATACAAGACTACCGCAAGCAGTCCTATAGCAGTTAAAAGCTCTCTAAAAAAATCAGGAATAATGTTTGATACTATGCTTTGAAGCGCATTAATATCATTAGTGCAACGACTTACAAGCTCCCCACTTCTATAGCGTTTAAAAAAATCCATATCCAAGCGTAAAATATTTTTTAAAACCCTAGCACGCAATACTCTTAACATATCTGTTCCTATAAAGGAAACATAAAAACTTTGCAAATAAGTTCCAAGATTTTTAAAAAAATACATCAATACTAGCAAAAAAGGCACTGTATAAAGTAAAGCTTCATTTTTTTCAACGAAAATATAATTTAAAATAGGCTCTAAAGCATAAAAACTTCCAGCAGTTCCTCCGCTTGCTAAAATCATACCAAAAATAGCTATAGCAAATTGCTTCCAATATCTTTTATAAAAGGGCTTAAAGCGTATTAAAACCTCTTTTAAATTCATCTCATTATGCATTTATTTTCTCCCAAATTGTTCCATTTGGAGTATCTAAAAGAGTGATTTTTTTATTACTTAGTTGTTCCCTTATTGCATCAGCTGTGTTAAAATCTTTGTTTTTCTTAGCCTCAGTTCGTTCTAAAATTAACTTTTCAATTTCTTCTCGTTCTTCTTTGCCTACACCCCATTGAAAATATAAAGTTGTATCCATAAAACCAAAGCCAAAAATTTTAGCTAGCTCACTTAAAGCTTTTTTGATATTTTGTTTTAAAATTTTATTTTTGCTTTCTTTATCCAACTCTAAATTTGCATTACTTATAAAATCATCCAAAAGAGCTAAGGCTTTAGAAATATTTAAATCATCATTTAAAATCTCTAAAATTTGCTTAGCAATTTCGCTTTTTATTTCAATATCATTTAAAACATCAAAATCAGAAATTTCACCTAAATCCAATCTTTTTTTAAGGCGATAAAATTTATCTAAACGTTTTTTAGCATTTTCTAAATCCGATAAAGAATAATTAAAATGAGATCTATAATGAGAACTCAAAAGATAAAATCTTAGAGCCTCGCCCATAAATTCTTTTAAAGCATCTTTTATGAAAAAACTATTATTTAAACTTTTACTCATTTTTTCACCATCGATTTTTACAAAACCATTGTGAAGCCAAATATTTGCTAATTTTCTCTTACATCCACAACGACATTGCGCAGCCTCATTTTCATGATGAGGAAAAAGCAAATCTATCCCTCCAGCATGTATATCAAGAGTATTTTCAAAAATAGAATCAATCATAGCAACACATTCAGTATGCCAACCCGGACGCCCTTTGCCAAATTCACTTTCGTAAAAATTTTCATCAAATTTCCAAAGCACAAAATCGCTTTCATTTCTTTTTTGCACTTCATTACTTAAACGAGAGATATTTTCTTCTAAATTGCGATTTGATAGGCTTAAATATTTTTCATCTTTACTTGCATCAAAATAAATTCCATCTTCTAGAGTATAAACAAACCCATCCTTGGCAAGCTTTTTAATCAAATCAAGCATAGCTGTTATATAATGCGTTGCACGAGGCTTAAAATCGGGATCTAATACATTTAAAGCCCTCATATTCTCTTCATAACTTTTGATGTAAAATTCCGTAATTTCCTCTAAAGTTTGACCACTTTGAGCCATTTTTTTTAAGATTTTATCATCAATATCTGTGTAATTTCTAGCAAATTTTACCCTATTGCCCTGAGCAAGTAAAACCCTACGCAAAAGATCAAAGCAAACACTACTTCTTGCATGTCCTAAATGTGCATCATCATAAACCGTAGGTCCGCATAAGTAAATACTAATATCTTTTTTATCAAGTTTTATTTTCTCTTTTGCTACACTGTCTAATAATCTCATTAAAAAACTCCTTTAAAACTTGTAAAAATTCCTATAAAAAAACTTAAAATATAAGGTTTAATCAAAATAAGTAAGATTGTAAAAACAATCAAAGCAACTATAACCAACAAGCAAATTTTAATAGATATTAAAGCAAAAAATTTCTTAAAACCAAATTCTTTGATATTAGCTCCAAGCAAATAAAAAGCACTAATAGAGCTTGAAAGTGCTACTGCAATAACCTTTAAACTTTCATCTTTAATCAAAAATATAAAAGCCATAGAACATAAAGCACTGATAATTAAAGATTTTACCGCGATCCAAGCTGCTGTTTTTTGTTTAAATTTTGCATAAAGCCACAAAGAAAAAAGCTTTTGCAAACCAAAAGGTAAAAGCCCTATAAGATAAGCAATCAAAACATAAGCCGTAATTACACTATCTTCGTGAGTGAAATTTCCTCTTTCAAATAAAAGTTTTGAAATTTCCAAAGCAAACACAGAACCTACAATACTAGAAGCAATAAGCAAAATGCTTAAAAGCGCTAATGCTCTTTGCATAAATTTTAAGGCTAAATTTTCTTGACCACTTTTTAAATGTTTTAAAATTTTTGGAAAAGAAACTTGAGTTAAAGCGATAGCAAAAAGTGCAAGGGGGAGTTGGAATACACGATTTGCATAATAAAGATAAGAAATACTCCCGCTCATTAAAAAACTAGCTATGGTTGTATCAAGCAATGAGCTAAATTGAGTCGCAGAAGAACCTAAAACTCCATGAAAAAAATTGCCATAAAAACCTTGTAATTTCGCCTTGGCTTTTTTAAATTTTATACTTAAAGCCATAGCACGGATTACAGGATTGTTTTTTAAAACAAGCAAATGTAAAATAAGCTGTGCCACCCCGCTTAAAACCGTTGCATAAGAAAAATAATAAAGTGTATTTTGCGGTGCATTTTTATCCACAAAAAAGGCAGCTATAACAATACTTAAGTTAAATAATGCCGCAGAAAAAGAGGTAATGAAAAATTTTTGTCTATAATTTAAAATAGCTCCTAAAAAAGTAACTAAAAAAATAAAAAACAAATACCAAAAATTAATCGCCACTAAAGGAGCCGCTAAAGCTATAGTATCTGCGTTAAACCCAAAAGCAAAAAGCTTAGTAAAAAAAGAGGAGAAAAAACTTACCAAAAGACAAAATAAAAAAACTATAAGGCTAAATTGCATCATTACACTAACACAAAAAGCTCCTTTTTTTTTCGCTTTTACAAAATTAGGCAAAAAACTTTGTCCAAAAGCCCCTTCTGCAAAAATTCTTCTAAAAAAAGCAGGCATTTTTAAAGCCACAAAAAAAATATCACTATAAAGCCCTGCTCCTAAAAAAAGCGCTATTAAAACATCTCTAGCAAGCCCTAAAATTCTTGAAAATAAAATTCCTAAAGCATTGATAATAAAATTTTTAAATACTAAACTCTTCATTAAATTTTTTCATAAATTTCAAAATATAAAGAGAATTATTTTAACTAAAATTGATTAAAAATTGACTATAATTACATTCTTAATTTTTTACAAGGGGAAAGTTTTGGCTTTGGATGAAAAAATTATTGCCTATACAGAAAATCCAGCTCGAGAGCTTTTAAGCGTAGCTTCACGAACAAACCTTAGCTTAAATGAGCTTGATTTTAGTTTATTGGCATTTTCTACACAATATCGTTTTGGAGATTTAGAATGGGAAAAAATCTCTGAAAAAGAATTAACTCTTTTTGATAAAGATGAATTTTTTTTAAAAAATGATCTTCAAATCAAGCAAGAATACAAAATAGAAATTTTCCATGGTATAAACCAAAGCAAAGCATTTCAAGCAGTCAAACTAGTTGCAAATAAAAATTTAACCAAAATAGTTGCTCAAATTGATTTTACAAATTTAGACTTTCATGAAAAACTAGCACTAGAACTTTTGCAAAATATTTATAAAAAGATGTTGAAACTTAAATTTTTAATAGGTATCCGCATTTTTGATTTTAAGAAAAATTTAATGTCTTTTTGCAACCAACATAAAAACACCCCTTTAAATAAAACTATACAAATTACCGTTGCACAAGGTATTGATCCTATAGAAAGTCAAGACGAATCTCTAATCTTGACTTATAAAGAAAAAACCAAAAACTACACTATCGATGAAAAACGCTCAGGTATTATTGCTGTTGATGAAAATGAAGTTGTTTTAAAACACACCAAATTTAAACAAGGTAAAGAAGGAAAAGACTTAAATTTACACACCTTAAAAGTTTTAGCCGCAAATGAAAATAAAGTTAAATTTTCTTGTTCTTCGGCTTTTAAACAAGTAGAGCAAGATGGATACACAGAATATATAGCCTTAAAAAAAGGTTATGTAGTACAAGATGGTGAAAATTTTGATATCGCCAATGAACTAGATTTTAATGGGGTGGATTTTAAAAATATAGGGATTATAAGAGCTGGACTAGACAAAAATGTCAAAATCAATATAAAATTTCTTTCAGAAGTAAAAGATGCTGTAAATTCTGGCGTTGGGATAGAATGTGAAGAATTAAATGTAGTCGGAAGCATAGGAAGCAACACTCAACTTAATGCCACTAAAATGAAAATTGAAGGCACTACACACTCTAAAGCCAAAATTCAAGCCAAACAAGCCTATATAAAAACTCATAGAGGATTTGCAGAAGCCGAAATTTTAAATATAGATTTGCTCGAAGGGGGAACAATCAAAGCCAAAGAAGTGAGAATTAAAAAAAGTTTAGGTGGAAGTATACAAGCTGATAAAATCTATATAGAAAATTTAGAAAGTAATAATTCTTGTGTGTTTTTTGAAAACACCACAATAGAACGCATTAACGGGGATAACAATAAATTTCATGCTAAAATTAAAACTCTTGATAAAAATTATGATGAAGAATTTGCGATTTTAGGAGAGCAAATTTCTAAGTTAAATCATAAAATAAATAAAATAAGACAATACATTTTATCAAGTAAAAATGGAATTTTAAGCGTTGAAAAAAAGATAACAGAACTTAAAAATCAAGGTCAAAATGTTCCTGTACAATACGAAAAAGCCCTAAAAGATTTCTCTTTACAAAATCTTGAATTAAATAAACTACAAAATGAAGAAAAAGAACTTCTTGAACGCAAAAAATCTTTACAATTAGAATTAATCAATTTACAAAAAATGCTTTTTGAAGCAACTTTTATAAATAAAAGTGGCAAATGGACTGATATGAATGAGATCAAATTTTCACTTCTAGAGCCTAAAGAAGATATTTTTTACTCTTCATTTGTTAATGAAAGTGCTAAATTTATAGGTATTAAAAAAGTCATACAAAACAACCAAGAAAGTATAGAAATACATAAAAAATTAGATTATGAAGAAAAGGATATAGCATGGTTGTCGGCATCGAAGGAATAATCACAAAAAAAGAACCTGCTTTTATCATTGTTAAATGCGCTAGTGGTTTAAGCTATGGGATATTTATTTCGCTTTTTTGTTCTGCTAAAATTCAAACTCAAGAAAAGCATGAGTTTTTTATCACTCAAATCATCAAAGAAGATTCTAATAAATTTTATGGCTTCTTGGATAAAGATGAACAAAAAATGTTCGAAATGCTTTTAAAAGTCAATGGAGTGGGTGCAAATACTGCTATGGCGGTATGCTCTAGTCTTGATGTAAATTCTTTTTACAAGGCGTTAAGTTTGGGCGATGAAAGTGTGCTTAAAAAAGTACCTGGCATAGGTCCAAAAAGTGCAAAACGCATTATAGTAGAACTTTCTGACACAAAAACCAAACTTGAAAGTGTAAGCGATGATAAAAGCGAAGCCTTAGCCGCACTTCTTACTCTAGGCTTTAAACAAGAAAAAATCATAAGTGTTTTAGCAAGTGCTCAAGCAACAGGCACAAGCGAACTCATCAAAGAAGCTCTTAAAAAACTAGGATAAAGGAATAAAATGAAATTTGCAATACTTTTTGGCGGAAATTCTTATGAACATGAGATCAGTATAGTAAGTGCTGTAGTGCTTAAAAAAGTTATCAATCAAAATTTAGAATTTATTTTTTGCGATGAAGAAAGAAGATTTTATCATATTCCAAGTGAAAAAATGAATTCTAAAACTTTTAGCACTAAAGCTTATAAAAAAGAAAAAGAACTCTTCATCAAACAAGGAGGTTTTTTTAGCAAAGGTTTTTTAAAAGAAAATAAACTAGAGTGCGAATGCGTGATCAATCTTATCCATGGTAGAGATGGAGAAGATGGAAAAATTGCGGCTTTATTTGAGTTTTATTCTATTAAATTTATAGGACCTAGGCTTGAAGCTAGTGTATTATCTTTTAACAAAGAACTTACCAAACTTTATGCCAAAAGCGTTGGAGTAAAAACACTTGATTATACCATGCTAAGAAAAAATCAAAACTCTAAAGAAAAGCTTAGTTTTCCTTGCATTATCAAACCTGCAAGACTTGGAAGTAGTATAGGTATTAGCATAGTAAAAGATGAAAAAGATTTAGAATACGCCAAAGATGTAGGTTTTGAATTTGATAATGATCTTGTAGTAGAAGAATTTAAAAACAATATCAAAGAATACAATCTTGCAGGATGTATGATCAATGATGGGTTTGTTTTTTCCATCATAGAAGAGCCAAAGAAAAAAGAATTTTTAGACTTTGAACAAAAATATCTTAGCTTTTCAGGACGCAATGAGCTTATAGAAGCGGATTTAAGCGAAGAATTAAAAGAAAAACTCAAAGATAGCTTTAAAAAGATTTACAATCCTTTGTTTAAAGGTGCTTTAATACGCTGCGATTTTTTTATACTGGATAATGAAGTATATTTAAATGAAATCAACCCAAATCCTGGTTCTTTGGCTAATTATCTTTTTAAAGATTTTAATACCACTTTAAACGCTTTAGCTGATCAAATTTCACTTGAAAAAATGATAAAAATCAACTACAACTTCCTTCACTCCATCAACGGACAAAAAGGAAAATTATAAGCTTTTAAGTCAAAATACGCTAAATTATACATAAAATTTAGCGTATTTTAGGAAGAAAAATGCTCTCTTTTAAACAAGATGAAATTTACACTGCCACCGAGGTGGTAAGAAATTTTAGCCCCATTATGGAAAAACTCAAAAAAAGTGAAAGTGGAAAAATAGTTATTTTAAAAAATAACAAATTTGAAGCTGTAATGCTTAGTATGAAGGAATTTGAACGCTTACAAAACGCCATGCAACTTTTAGAAAATATCTACAAAAATCAAAAGGCTTAAAATGGCTCAAACTCAACTTTCTTATAAAAACAAAACTTATCAAATTTCTTATGAAATTTTAGGTGATCTTTCCTTACCGCAAATACTTATCTTACACGGCTGGGGAGCTGATAAAGAACTTATGAAGCAAAGTTTTTGTCCTTTTTTAAAAGATTTTTGTCAAATTTATATGGATTTAGCAGGTTTTGGAAATTCAAGTGTGGAAGAAATTTTAAACACTCAAGATTATGCCAATATCACAGAACTTTTTTTAAAACAAAAAAAACTCAATATCTGTTTTTTCATGGGGCATTCTTTTGGCGGAAAAGTAAGTACCCTACTCGCAAAAGAAAAAGACATCCTAATCTTACTTTCAAGTGCGGGAATTTTGGCTAAAAAATCCCTAAAAGTGCGTTTTAAAATCCGTATTTTTAAAATTTTAAAACTCTTTGGTTTGGGAAAATTTTATCGCTATTTTGCTAGTAAAGATGGAGCAAATCTTAGTCCTATGATGTATGAAACCTTTAAAAAGGTTGTTGATGAGGATTTTAGTGAAATTTTTGCCAAGCAAAAGGCTAAAAGTTTGATTTTTTGGGGAAAAAGCGATGAAGCTACGCCTTTATATTGTGGCGAGAAAATGCATCAATTTTTAAAAAATAGCACTTTTTATCCTTTAGAGGGGGATCATTTTTTCTTTTTAAAACATTCTGCTTTCATAGCTCAAAAAATTAAGGAAATTTAAATGCTTATCAATACTCTTTATTTTATTAATTCTTTATTTTTTAATTTTTGTATAGCTTTTTATCTTATGAGTGCTTTACAATGGTATTCTTATAAATTTAAACGCGTGTTTTTTCATTATCATAAACCTTTGTGGCATTTGTATTTTTTATTTATTCCTTATTTTTTATTCTTAGCTTTTCCTTTATACTCTTTGGCATATTTTGCATTGTTCCATGCTCCAATTTTGTATTTTTGGAACAAAGGTATAGATAAAAAGCTTGTTTTTACAAGCAAGGTTAAATGGTTTTTTGTTTTTGTTTTTGTTTATAATGCTATTTTTGCTATACTTGCTTTGCGTTTTTCTTTTCTTTTTAATCTTTTTAGCCTTCCTTTTGCTTTATTGAGTCTTAAAATTTATGAGTTTTTTACAAATTTATATTATAAAAAACAAGCCAAAACCAAACTAAGAGCCAATGAAAATTTAAAAATCATACTCATTACCGCAAGTTTTGGAAAAACAAGTATTAAAAATTTTCTATACGAACTTTTAAAAGATGACTTTAAAAGCTACAAAACACCACGCTCTGTCAATACCTTGCTAGGTATAGTTGCTGATATTAATACCAATTTAAGCCAAGATACTCAAATTTACATAGCTGAAGCAGGCGCTAGACTTAAAGGCGATATCGATGAAATCACGCGTTTTTTACAACCTCACATCAGCATAGTAGGAGAGATAGGCAATGCACATTTAGAGTATTTTAAAAGTGTTGAAAATATCCGCTCAACCAAACTTGAAGCCTTAAATTCCAAAAGACTAGAAAAGGCTTTTTTACACTCTAGCGCCCAAAAAGAAGAAGATAAACTCATTAGCCTTTATGATGATAAATTAAGTCTTATTCATTCAAGTCTTGAAGGTTTAGAATTTAGGGTAAATATAGAAAATAAATCCTATGATTTTAAAAGTCAAATTTTAGGGAATTTTAACGCGCAAAATCTTTGTGTTTGTATACTTTGTGCTCATTATCTTGGCATAAAGCTAGAAAAAATTCAAAAGCAAGTTTTAAATATAAACTCCGTAGAACATCGCTTGCAAGTGCTTTCAAGAGAGCCTAAATTTATCATAGATGATGGTTTTAATGGAAATTTTAAAGGTATGAGCACAAGCTATAAACTTTGTAAAAGCTATAAAGGACGAAAAGTTTTAGTAAGTCCTGGTATAGTGGAAGTAAGCGAAGAAGAAAATATAAAACTTGCTAAAATCATCAATGAGTGTTTTGATCTTGTTATCATTAGCGCACAAATCAATGCTGAAATTTTCAAAAAAGAGTTAAAAATAAAAACCATTATACTTAAAGAAAAGAGTCAGCTAGTTCAAACTCTGGCTAAAGAAACAAAAAACGGAGATTTAATACTCTTTTCAAACGATGCGCCTAGCTTTATGTGATTCGCATAAGTATTTGCAAATGTCATCATTTTTAATTTGACTTCGTGCAAATACTTCTTTAAACCCTAGTTTGTCCTATAAGATTATTTAATCTATCCATTATAGATCCAACATAAGAATTTATACTTTCACTACTTGCTTTCCAGCCATTGGCAATGGCTTGTTTAATTTCAGCATCTAAAGCCCAATTACCCATAGCAGATTCTTTAGGAATGTTATTTTCATACATATAAAGTTGCCCTTCTAATTTTCCATTTTTACTAGCTAGATATTTAAATAGACTTGCAAAATCTACTTTACCTGTCATAATATCACCTATATCTACACTAGTAGTTGAAAAACTCTCTTTAGCCATAGCTGTATTGTAAGCTTCTACTTTTGGATTAAGTGTGGTTTTTAGACTCTCAACAGGTTGTCCACCTTGAGATTTTAAAAAACTCATAAACAAAGTTTCTTTAGAATAGCTTCCATCTTCATTTTGTGGATAAACTGACATATCAGGATTAAACTGCCAATCTTCACCTTTAGAAACATTTTTGATTTCTTCTAAGGATAAACCTAAAGTTTTAGGCAATAATCCATCAATCATATATCCAGAATCAGCCCAAAGATCATCGGCTTCTTTTGCTTGTTCAGGGGTTTTATAAACATTTGAAATTAAAGAATTTGAAAAATCTTTTAAACCTGTAATATTCATTCTATTGCTTGGATCATTAAAGTCCATCCATTGCGTTCCACTTACACCATAACCACTAGGCATAGAATTTATATCTGCTTCACTAAAACTTGTTTTATCATTTGGAAAACTTTGACCTAAAGCATTAGAAAAAAGATTATAATATTGTTTTATGGTTTCAGCCATATCTATATTAGTATAATACTCGCTTACGCCTAAGTATTCTTTTGTACTTGAAACAACAGGATCATTTTCGGCAGCTTTTTTAATCTCATCCAAAGTAGATTTATGTATCTTAAAATCTTCAGGAAGTCCTGCAGCTTTGTTAAAATCACTTCCCATATAACCATCTTTATCTACACTATAACCATAGGCTGTATTATTACTTATATCTGCTTGTTTGTATTTTAGAGTATAAATAGAGTTTTTAAATTCACTTGATATATCATAATTAGGAGAACTTGTCTTACTACTTATACTAAAATTAGTATTATTGCTAGTATTTGTTGTATTAGTAGAATTTAATATTTCACTTCTTGCTAGAGTTTGTGAATTTTTACTTTCTATATCACTTAACTTGCTGGCATTTTGTTTTAAAAAAGCATTAGCAAAACTTATTTTAGAATTTTCTTTACTTTCTTTATTAGCTTTACTTTGTGAAAGTATAGAATTATAGTTCGAGTTATCATTGATGCTAAAGATACTCATATTAATTCCTTAATTTAGATTTTTCTGCCTTCAACCTAAATATATTAAAATAATATAAGCAAGATCTGTTCCGTTTTGGAGTGAAAAGAAAATATTTATCACACCAAAGGTAAGGTAAAATAAAAATTCTTAGGATCGCTTTGAAAACTTAACTCTCCCTTATGAGCGTTTATGATTTCTTTAGAAAGAGACAAGCCAAGCCCATTGCCTTTAAGTTTTGTTGTTTTAAAAGCTTCAAAAACCAATTTCTCATCTTTTATTTCACAACCATTATCATACACTCTGATGCATATTTTTTCATTATCACAACTTGCTAAAATTTTAATCATAGGCTTTTCACATTCGCTTTCTTCTATTGCATCAATAGCATTATAAATCAAATTTTGCAAAACCAAACCAAGAAGAGCTTTATCAGCACAAATCTGCTTATTCAAAAAAGATATTTCAAAGTCTATTTGAGAAGTAAAATTATAAGAGTTAATGGCGCTTTCACACTCTTCTTTTAACTCTAAAAGATTAAAATTTAAAGCATTGATGTGCACACCCTTAGTAAAAAGTAAAGTTGAATTTACGATACGCTCTACTCTGGCAATAGCCTTTTGGATTTCAAGAACTATATGCTTATTTTTAAGCTCACTACGAGCAAAAAGGGTTGAAGCAAGTAAAGATATAGATCCAATAGGATTTCTTATCTCATGTGCCAAATGAGCCGCTACACTACCCATGCTTGCAAGCCTTTCATTGCGTTTTTCATCGCTAATATCTGTAGCTGAAACTATAGTTTTTTCATTATGTGCTATGATTTTTACCGCATAAAACCTACCTTCAAATTCAAGCTCATCACGAATTTTATCAAGACTAATGATACTAAGTAATTTTGGATTTTTCAAGGCTTCTTGATTTTGTAAAATAATATTTTTTTCTTTATCTAAAATCCAAAGCGCACTAGGCAATACCTCTATAATCTCATCAACCATTGCACGTAAGGAATTATAGTTTTCATTTAAAGTTTTGTATTCATTTTCTATTACATAAGTTTGTTCTATAAGACTTTCTAAGCCTTTTTGTAGGGTTTCTTTTTCATTTGAGTCTAAACTTTTTAAAATACTTTCATTCATTTATCATTCCTCTAATAAAATCTTAAAATCATTCAAATCAAATAAAAGCAAATTCTGTTCGCATATTTTATCAAATTCCTTGCTAAAACCATTTTTTGAGATTATAATATAATAATTTGGAGCCAAATTTAAAGACTTTGCTTTTGATTTTAAAAGATTTAAAATATTTTTACAAATTTTTTTATTTTTAAATTTAACTTCTCCGACAAAACACAAATTTTCATCTTGATAATAAAGATCAAGTTCTAAATTCTTATCCCAGTAACTTTGCACTCCATTGATATTGAATTTTTTCTCAAGCAATTCTCTAGAAAGCTGTTCAAAACAAAAACTTTGATAAAGTTCAAATTTTTCTTTAATGCATTCTAAAACTTCTTTATAACGATTTTGTAAAATAAGCTTTTCATTGGGCTTTAAAAAATAAAAAAAGAAACGAGTAAAATGATTGCTAAATATAATCTTATCTTGGACAACATAAGATCTTAGTTCTTTTTTGATTTTTTGTCTTTTATCTTTTATTTTTTTAGCTTCCTTACTATACTCAAGTTTTATTATACCTGTTTCTAAAAGATATTTAAGTGTAGATAAAGCTTTAAAATGCTGAATTTTTCTATTGATAGAAAAACGCTTGCGATTGTTTTTAGCTAGTAAAGTAAGAGCGTAAGAACTTGTTTCATCCAAGGCAAAATAACTTTTGATTTTTAGATAATCATCAAGCAAAATTCGCTCTATATTTACAAATACATCGTCTTCAAAATTTAAAATGTTTAATTTTTCAAAACCTTCAAACACACTATAAAAATCAAAAAGCTTACTTAAAGATAAATTCTTATGCAAATCTACAAAGTTCTTAAATTTTATATTTTTCCTTTTATAAAGCATTTTTATAGTATAATTTTAGCAAATTTTTATAAGGATTGTATTTGCAAATTTCAGATTTAAAAAAAGAATTGATCTTAAAAAAAGGTATTTTGCATTTTGACTTCACAGCAAGTGCTTTAGCTCTAAAATGTGTAGAAAAAGAAATTTCAAAAATTCTCCCAACCTATGCAAACACACATTCTGATAGCTCTTTAAATTCTTTTAAAACTCAACAAATTTACGAACAAGCAAGAAAAGATATAAAAAAAAGTTTATCATTAGATGAAAATTTTGCCCTTATAGCCTGCGGAACAGGATCAAGCAGTGCTATTAAAAAATTTCAAGAATTGATCGGCATTTACATTCCCCCTCTTGTAAAAGAAAGATATTTTACGCAAATTGATAAAAATACTTTACCTTTAGTTATCGTAGGGCCTTATGAGCATCATTCTAATGAACTTTCATTTCGAGAAGGCTTGTGCGAATGTATTAGAATTCCCTTGGATAAAAATGGAGAAATTGGTTTTGATTTTCTAGAAAAAACTTTACAAAAAAACAAAAAAAGGAAAATAATCGCTAGCTTTTCTTTAGCTTCAAATGTTACTGGGATATTAAGTGATTACAAACGCATTTCTGAAATGGTTCGTAAATTTAAAGGGATAGTTGCTTTTGATGCATCTAGTTTCATTCCTTATAAAAACATATCTTGTCAATACTATGATGCGTTGTTTATAAGTTCTCATAAATTAATCGGTGGTATTGGCGGTTCTGGACTTTTAGCCATCAAAAAAGATCTTTGCGGAAACAAGCCTAGCTTTGCAGCAGGTGGAACTGTGGGCTATGTTTCTCGCACTTCACAATGCTACCTTTGCAATGAAGAAGCTTTAGAAGAAGGAGGAACACCTGGAATTTTACAACTCATTCGCGCTAGCTTAGCTTTTAAAATCAAAGATTCTATAGGGGTTAAAAATATAGAAAAAAAAGAAGAAATTTTAAAAGATTATTTTTTTGAACAACTAAAAACTATACCTAATTTAATTTTATATGCAAAGAATTTAAAAACTCGATTGCCTATTTTTGCTTTCAATATCAAAGGAATTTCTCCTTTTGATATCGCTTACGAACTTAGTAAAAAATACCACATAGAAACACGCGCTGGATGTGCTTGTGCTGGGCCTTATGGTCATGATTTGCTAGGCTTAAAAGATAATCAAAAACTTAAAACAAAACCAGGTTGGTTAAGAATAAGCTTGCATTATACGCATGAAAAAGAGGATATTGATTATTTTTTTAATGCTTTAAATAAAACTATAGTAAAATTATCGCATTAAAATATTATAGTTTTATTATTATGTATAAAAATTCTATCTTCAAAAACCAAATCAAGTGCTTTTGAAAGAACATCTTTTTCTATATTTCTACCTGCTTGCTGCATATCTTGCCAAGTAAATTCATGGTTTACAGGTAAAACAGCTTGAGTGATAATAGGACCTTCATCAAGATTATTATTTACAAAATGTGCCGTAGCTCCAATTATTTTAACCCCTCTTTCAAAGGCTTGTTTATAAGGATTTGCTCCTATAAATGCAGGTAAGAAAGAATGGTGAATATTTATAATCTTACCTTCAAAATGCTCAACAAAATCAGGAGATAAAATTCGCATATATTTTGCCAAAACCAAATAATCAAATTTATATTGTTCAAGACATTTTAAAATGTGACTTTCTTGCTCTTTACGATCTAAATTTTCAGCGCTGATAAAATGATAAGGAATTTCAAATTTCTCAACTAAATCCTTTAAAGAGTTGTGATTTGAAATCACAGCTTTGATATTTGCTTCAAGTTCGTTACTATAATGCTTTATTAGCAAATCTCCCAAACAATGACTTTCTTTAGTAGCAAAAACAACAATATCTTTTTTTCTCTTCTCGCAAAGCTCTATCAAGGCTTCTTGTCCAAGCATAGCCTCAAGCGTTCCTATAAAAGCTTCTTTATCAAATTCACCTTCTAAAAGAGCACGAAAAAAAAACATTCCTTCGCCTACAAATTCATCGTTTTTTACTATATTGATATGATATTTAAAAATAACATCAGAAATTCTATAGATTAAACCTTTTTGATCTTTGGTACAAATTTTTAATACAGAAATCATTTAGCTAAACCTTTTATATATTCTTTTAATTCATTCTCTCTTGCTTCTTGAAGCTTTAAACCAAGAATTTTACCACAAAATCCAGCATTTATGAAATCTTTTGCTAAAATTTTACTTTCAAACTTATTCTCATAAAGCCCTAATCTTTTAGCTTGTTCAATACGCTTTTTACTCCAAAGTCCAAGCCATTCCTTCAAAGGCATTTCAAAAGCAATTTTTGCTAGTTCAAAATCACTTATATCATCAAGATAAAAAGCTTGATTTGCGTATTTTAGGTATTCTTTTTTAAGTTTAGTTCTTTTAAAAAATATATCTTTTTCTAAATTAAAAAAATTCAAATACAAATACAAGAATAAAGCATCACTTTTTACAAATTCTCTACTTTGTCTGAGTAAATTTTGAAATTCCAAACTCTTAAAAACACTCTCAAAGCCAAAAATCTGTTTCTCTAAGCCAAGTTCTTGTAAATATCTATAGCCGACATCAAGTCTAGGGCTTTTAAAGAATTTATAAAGCTCTGCATTGATCCTATCTTTGCTAAGATCAGTAATATCCATACTTTGCATCAATTTCAAGCTTTCGCTAGTTATCTTAAAGTTAAACCTTGAAGCAAATACTACCGCTCTTAATACTCTTAAACTATCCTCTTGAAAGCTTTGTTTATCAATATGCCTTAAAAAGCCTACTCCTAGATCTTTTAATCCTCCGTAAAAATCTAAAAACTCATCGTTAAAAAGATTAATCATCATAGAATTTATGGTAAAATCGCGTCTTTTGGCGCCAAGTTTTTCATCATTGCAAATTTGAACTTCAAAACCTTTATGTCCATAGCTTATTTTATTTTCGGTTCTAGCAAGAGCTAAATCATAATTTTTAAACTTATATACAAAAAAACTTTTTCCAAAGCCTTGTGCGCCCAATTTTTGCATAATCTTTTCAAAATCTTTAGATTTTATATCATAAAGCTCTATATCATAGTCGCAAATTTTTAAACCTAAAAACAAATCCCTAACGCTACCTCCAACCAAATACGCTCGTTTAGTATAAGGCTTTAAAAACTCAGCGATAAACTGTAAATCGGGATTATTTTTTAAGCTTATCTTCGATATTTGCAAGCAAAAACTCTAAAAAATTTATGGTCAAGTTTAATCTATTTTCAAGATCATCTTTTTTTATACTATTTAAACCTTCAAAAAGAACTAAAATTCTCTCTCTAAGATGTTTTAAAAAAATATCCTCATTAAGCGTTTGAACCTCTGTCATAACACTGGGATTTAAAATTTCACTTTGTAAAAAAGGCTCTTCTTTTTTAAACTCTTTATTTTCCTGAGTAGAAATTTCAATATTATTTTGTATTTTTTGCTCTTCTTCAAATTTTGCCATAGAAATTTTATCTTCTAAGTCTTGCGGAGTATCAAGTTCTTCGCATACAAACTCCATAGGTGGTAATTCATCTTTTATTTCAGTTTTTCTGCTTAATTCTTGTTCTTTTAAAATTTCATTTTGTCTTCTTTGCTCTTCCATGATAGAGCTAACTTCGCTAATGGTTTTTTTAGCTAAATCTTCCAAATTCATATTTTTATCAACCACCTTTTAAATTCATTAATTTCTTCATCGCTTTTCATATTAATAAAAAAATCCAACATTTGAGTGTTTAAATCTTTATGCTTGGATCTAAAACCACTAAGACGACGAACCGCATCGATAGCGTTTTGGTTATCTGGATCTTCTTTTAAGATATTTTTATAAATTTCTAAAGCTTCGTCTTTTAACCCTTGAGCCTCATAGATAGAAGCTTCAGTGACTGTATTTTTCATCACTGTTTCCTAAAATTTTTCTTTAATTCTAGCAAAAAGCTTTTTAATTTATCTTTAAGAAAATAATATGATTTTTAATGTCTATTTTGTTTTAAATAATTTTTCTATATATTCTTTTTTTTCTTTCTCTAAACTAGAATTTAATTCTTTTTGTTCTTTTTTAACTTGCACTTTTAAATCTTGATTTTTAAAATACACATAATCAATTCCAAAAATAACACCAATTATAATAAGCAATGGGATTAAAAATACCATCTTTACACTTTAAGAAAATTGATTAAATACACTACCATAGTAGCGAACATTCTCAGCATTTTCATTTTTTTCTATCGTTTCTATTGCGCCACTATTGATTGCTTTTTGGATATCATCATTTAAATCTTGATAAGAAAAAACCATATTAATACTGATAATATTTGGCAATTTCTCAAGCATTTTATAAGAGTTTAATTCATCTTCTAAATTTTCACTTTCAATCACAACTATAATCTTTTCATTTTCACAAAGTTCTACAGAACAAAAAGGAATTTCAGATATAGCCTTTTTTAAATCATTTATATATTCTTCTTTTGCTAAAATCAAAACACTAGAAAGATTATTCATCAATACTCCTAAACATTATACTATCACCAAAGCCTGAAACAATAAAATCTTTATTGTTTAAAAAAATAATAAACTCACTCATCAAATTTTCATTATTAAAAGTTTTAACAGGCTTAAAATCACTTGTGCTAAAAACTTCACTAACTCCAGCTTCATTATCGCTATAAACAGCGAATTCTCCATTAGGACTTAAAGCGCAAGTATATATCAAAAAATCTTTTTGCAAAAAATTTTGCTCTTCATTTTTTACAACTCCTATACGCCTATCCGTTCCACAACTTAAAATAATATTATTTTTAAAATCTACTTGATAGATATTATCTTTATGCATTTTATCATAGTTTTTTAACATCTTCCAATTTTTCAAATCAAAAAGTTCTACTTCACCACTCTCAAAACCTGCAACCAGCATACTCTTATCTTCATTTAAAACTGCATCATTAAGACTAGAATGAGAAAAATTAAATTTTTTTATATTTTTTAAACTTTTATCAATCAATTCTATTTCAGAACCAATAGAAATCAAAAGATAAGTGTTTTCATTGATAAAAAATGCTTTTATTATGCTATTTTCTTCGAGCTTTTTGATTTGTAAATTTTCCTTATAAAAACTTAAATTTTTAGCACCAAAATCACCCTCGCTAAGTATTAAAAGTGTATGTTTAAAAATATCAATGTTGTAAATTTTAGCAAAATCATCACCATAATAATTTTTAATCTTTGGCAAAGATAAAAGTTCTTTTAAACTTTTATCTTTAATGTTATATTGTAAAATTTCACCTTTATCAGTGCCTATATATAAGTTTTGCTTATCTAGTTTTAAAGCTGTTATATTGGCATTTAATTTCAGCTCATAAGCATAAGATAAAACACAAAAAAGACTCAAAATAAAAAGAAATTTTTTCATTTATTTACTTTACACCCTCATTAATCACATCAATTAAATTTGAACGACTTTTTAATTGTTCATTTTTAAATTCAGGTTTAAAGCTATTTCCCACTAAAGGTTTTGCATCGCTTTGTGGAACATGACACTGAGTACAATTAAAACGACTATCGCTAATCATATCTCCTGTGGTTTTGTTGTGTCTAAAATCATAATAATGACTAGCAGGAAGTGGAGTTGCACCAGCATCTGCTGCTATAGCCTTATCATGGCAGCTTAAGCACATATTGTTATCTTTAGTTATAGGTAACAAATCTTCAATAGCATGCGGAATTAATGGTGGTGCATTTTCATAAGAACGCTCAAAACGAGTAGATTCCCCAGGCTGTAAAGTTGTGAAATTTGCCTCCACTAAATTTACTTTATTTTCATTTTCTAAACTTGCTTTTCTAAGTCCAATTTGTTCTGAACTTACCCCACTATTCATTGCGCAAGCGGCAAAAAATACCACTGCAGCACTTCCTAATAAAACCAATTTCTTCTTCATTATTTATTCCTTAAATCAAAAATATTAAAATTCAAAGCATCATCATTGCAAACTTCTATACATCTTGCACACCTTATACACTCTCCTGATTTCACGCTAGCACTTTCTTTTCCAACCATCCACAAAACCTGTTTTTCAGGACAAATACGGATACATTCATAACATTTAGTGCATTTATCACTATCATGCTTTATTTTAAGCAAAGCAAAACGAGAAATAAAAGCATAAAAAGCTCCTAGTGGACAAAAATGTGAACAAATTGCCCTAGGGCTTAAAAAAGTATCGATACAAAAAAGTATAAAGGCTACAAAAATCCAAGAACTTGTAGCAAAAATAATCCCTCTATGTATCATTCCTATATAAGAAAAACTTTCAAACACAGGTAATGAAAATACAAAAGAAAGGATTAAAACCAAGACTAATACAAAATAGCGTAAATTTTTAGGTAAAATTAAAAATTTATTATTAAGGGTTAATTTATTTCGCACAAAAGCAGCAAAATCTGTGATTAAATTAACAGGACAAACCCAAGAGCAAAAAACCCTTCCTAAAAGCAAACCATAGATAAAAAATATAATCAAAGCTCCTATTAAAGCCATTAAATCTATACTCCAGCTTGCTAAAATGATTTGCAAAACCGCAAAAGGATCGCTTAAAGGTATGGTATTAAAAAGTCTAGAAGAACTTAAATTTCCCTGCAAGATAAAATCTGTAGCTTTAAAACTAAAAAGCGCTAAAATTCCAAGCTGAACGATGCGTCTAGCAATTAAATACTTCATCACAGTTCTCCATCATTTAAATAATTGGTTGCTTTTTTAGCATTAAAATGTTTTGAAGTATCTGCATTTTTTATACGACCTTCATCTTTTTCATCCCAGCCTTTTACATAATGAGATCCTGCTTTTCCCAATACATACTCCCTTGGTAAAACACGAATGGCCGGTTTTTCAGTAATACAAGCAAGTTCACAAAGCCCACAACCTACACACACTTCATGATCCACACTAGGTAGTAAAAAAGCATGTTTGGCGGTGCGTTCATTGCGTTTAAGCTCAAGTTTTAAAGCCCTATCTATCAAAGGACAAGCTCTATAACAAGCATCGCATTGAATTCCCCAGTGTGCCACACAAGAAGCACTATCAACAATAGCAATACCCATTTTCAAGGATTCTATACCCTGCTCTAAATGCTTTTTATCTAAAGCATCAGTTGGACATTCTCTAATGCAAGGAATATCCTTACAAAGATAACAAGGAATTTCTCTTGCTCTAAAAAAAGGCGTGCCATTTTTTGGACTATCTAACAAGCTAGCGAGCTTTAAAGTATTATAAGGACAGGCTTTTACACAAAGCCCACAACGAATACATTTGCTTAAAAATCTAGCTTCATCTTCAGCCCCAGGAGGACGCAAGGCATAATTATCATCGGCTTTTAAAGTCAAATTAACCAAAAATCCACCTCCTGTACATAAACATGCAGCCTTAAAGGCGCTAACGAAAAATTCTCTTCTACCTTTCATTTAATCAAAACCCTAAATTAAGCCTTATAAATTTTTACAGCACATTTTTTAAAGTCAGTTTGTTTTGAAAGCGGACAAGTCGCATCCAAAGTAACTTTATTGATATATACATTCTCATCAAACCACGGCACATACACAAGTCCTACAGGCGGTTTGTTTCTTCCACGCATATCTACTCTTGCTTTTACTTTACCACGACGAGATTCCACCCAAACCAAATCACCTTGATTTAAGCCTAATTTCTCTCCATCTTTCTCACTCATATAGCAAAGCGCTTCAGGGACAGCACGGTAAAGCTCAGGCACACGCATAGTCATAGTTCCACTATGCCAATGCTCTAAAACCCTTCCTGTTGCAAGCCAGAATGGATACTCTTTACTTGGTCTTTCAGGTGCTTTCATAAATGGCCTAAAGAAAATTTTAGCCTTATTTTTAATACTGTGCTCTTTTTCATCTTTAGGAGCTATTAAATCTCCATTTGTAAGCATTTTGTTAAAATCACCATAAAAAGCAAAATCTGAATTTGGAGCCGCTTTTTTAGCATAATAATCAAATTTAGTATTAAATCTCCACTGTGTTTCCTTGCCATTAACCACAGGCCATCTTAAACCCCTTACTTTATGATAGGTATCAAAATCCGCTAAATCATGGCCGTGTCCTAAGCCAAATTTACGATATTCTTCCCAAAGGTATTTTTGAACGAAAAAGCCATAGCCTGTAAATTCTTTTCCATCACTGCCTTGAATTTTTCTCTCATCGCCTTTAACATCAGTATTATCAAAGCCTTTTGCGATAGCATCGTTTGGATTAAAGCTTTTTGCTTCTTTATTGGCAAATAGTACATCAAAAAGTGTATCATCTTCACTATAACCCATAGCTTTTGCCTCTTCTAAAACACTTGGCAAGGTAAGCTTATTATCCACTTTTTGCTCTTTCCAAACTTCTTTAAGCTTAAAGCGTTTTGCAAATTCTAAAATTTGCCAAGTATCACTCATGGCAGCACCTACAGGTAAGACTTGTTGTTTCCAATGTTGAGTTCTTCTTTCAGCATTACCATAAGCACCCCATTTTTCATAAATCATAGCACTTGGTAAAATAAGATCAGCTACTTTTGCTGAAATTCCAGGATAACAATCACTTACAACAATAAAATTATCCATTTCTCTTGCTGCTGCGATCCAGTGATTTGCATTTGCAGTGTTTTGCCATGGATTATTCACTTGCACCCATGCAAATTTAATTTTTCCATCTTCTAAATCTCTCATGATATTAAGATAAGGAGAACCTGGTTTTGGGTTGATGGTCTTTGCAGGAACTTTCCAAATTTTTTCAGAAATTTCTCTGTGTTTTGGATTTGCCACAACCATATCCGCAGGCAAACGATGGGAGAAAGTCCCTACTTCCCTAGCCGTTCCGCAAGCACTTGGCTGTCCTGTTAAAGAAAAGGCTCCACTACCTGGTTTAGCTTGCTTTCCTAGTAAAAAATGCACCATATAAGCTTGTTCATTTACCCAAGAACCTCTTGTATGTTGATTAAAGCCCATAGTCCAAAAACTTACGACTTTGCGATTTTTCTCTATGTAAAGATTAGCTAATTCTTGAAGTTTTTTCTTAAAATCTTCCAAAGACTCATTATCATCACCTTTGGCTACCTTTGCAGTGTATTCCAAAGTATAAGGGGCTAAACCTTTTTTAAATTCTTCAAAAGAAATTTCCCAGTTTTTATCAGCCACACCTTGATGTTTCATTTCAAATTTATCACCCGCTTTAACGCCAAGATAAGATAAAGAAGTAGCCTCTTCATCGTCTAAAGTGATTACATTTTCTTTTTCAACTGTATCTTTTTCACTTTCTTTAAATTTTGGATGATTTGGATTATTTCTCATACCATAACCAATATCAGCATAACCAGTTGCAAATACGCAGTGTTCTTTGATAAATTTCGTATCCATAGCCTCTGGATGATTATAAACAATCTCTCTTGCTATGTAGTTCCAAATAGCCAAATCTGTATTTGGTTTAAAAATAATTTCAATATCAGCAATATTTGAAGTACGGTTAGAAAAAGTGCTTAGATTAACAACTTTGACCTTATCAAGATTACTTAGTTTTCTATCACTTACTCTTGACCAAAGGATTGGGTGCATTTCAGCCATATTAGCTCCCCAAGTGATGATAGTATCTGTAAGTTCTATATCATCATAACAGCCTGATGGCTCATCTACACCAAAAGTTTGCATAAAACCAACCACTGCAGAGGCCATACAATGTCTTGCATTTGGATCGATATTGTTTGTTCTAAAACCCGCTTTTGCAAGTTTTAAAGCAGCATAACCTTCTTGGATAGTGTATTGCCCACTACCAAAAATCCCTATACCTGTAACGCCGAGTTCATTGTAGGCTTTTTTAAATTGTTTTTCCATTTCATCAAAAGCTCTTTGCCAAGAAACCTGTTGAAATTTGCCTTTTTTATCAAATTCGCCTTTTTCATTCATGCGAAGCAAAGGCATAACAAGGCGATCTTCACCATACATGATTTTAGCATTAAAATAACCTTTGATACAATTAAGTCCGCGATTTACGGGTGCTGCAGGATCACCTTTTGTTGCTACGATTTTGCCATCTTTTCTGGCTATCATAATTCCACAGCCAGTTCCACAAAATCTACAAACAGCCTTATCCCATTTCCAATCTTCTTCTTGCGCGCCAAGCATAGAGCTTGGAACACTGAGTCCTGCAACACTAGCAGCACTTGCAATAGCGGTATTTTTAATAAAATCCCTTCTATTCATCCTTATTCCTCCAAAATAAAAAAATCATCTTATTATAAAAAATGGAGTATAAAAATCTCTTGAAATTTTAATAAAAATAATAATTTTAAAGCTCTATTTTATAGGAGTTTTATTGTCCTTTTTATATTATTCTTACACAAAATAAATATTAAAAATAATCAACTTAAAATAATAAAAAAATGAAGATGTAAAAATTAAGCCCTAAGAATGGGCTTAATCAAAATTAATGGCAACCACAACCACCGCAGCAGCTAGAACCACCAAAAAATGCATCAAGTTTTGCAATATCTGGCATTTCTGTGATTTCATTTACAAGTTCTTTATATGCCACTTTACCCTCTTTAATCACAAATACGGCACGAGCTAAAAGCCCTTCTAAAGCACCTTCATTTATCAAAACACCATATTTTTCACCAAATTCTTTTGCCACAAAATCACTTGCAACACTTAAATTTTCAATACCTTCTGTACTGCAAAATCTTCCCATAGCAAAAGGCAAGTCCATACTTACTATAATCACTTCAGCACCATTGTAGCTGGCTACTTTTTTATTAAATTCTCTAGCTTCTGTAGCACAAACTGGTGTATCTAAGCTTGGAACACTTAAAATGATTTGAGTTTTACCCGCTGCACCGATTTCAATCACGCTTAAATCTTTAGCTTTAAGATTTACCTTAGGAGCATCTGCTCCAACTTCTACTGAATTTCCTTTAAGTTTTACAGAATTTCCTTTAAAATTTACTGTACTCATTTAATTTCCTTTTTTGATATTTTAAACATTATTGCAATTAATGTTTTAGGAGCGATTATATCCTATAAACATTAATTATTTTTAATTTCACTGAAAATTATTTTACTTCTTTCCAAGTATATTTTTTCCACACTTTTTGAGCTTCTTTACTCTTAATAAAATCGACAAATTCTAAAGCTTTTTTATTTTCTAAACCTTTTTTTGTAGGAGCTATTTCAGCTGCACGATAAATCACTGCATTTTTATCTTTGATAAATAAAGCTTTATCATCGCCTAAAGCCTTTGCCCAATGAGACCAAATGATTAAAGCATCAATATTTGGATTGTTATTCCACTCATCTACAGCAGCTTTGGAATTTTTAGCATAAATTTTTATATTTTTACGTAATTTTACCAAATTTTCTCTTTTTACACTTTTTAAAGCCATATCTTCATAAAGTCCAACTTGTCCTGCACCATCAACCACCATAACATTTACGCCATCTTTTAAAATGTCTTCAAAATTTTTAATATTTTTTGGATTATTTGGACGCACGATAATGCCTGATGGACGCATATTTAAAACGCTTAAATTTTCTAAACTTAAACTTGGAATTTTTTAGCAAAATCATCCATCATTGAAGTATTGCCTGAAAAAATCAAATCTGCATTTTCTTTTGCTTTATCTATCCAAGCTGGAGTTGGACCTGCGGTTACAATCACCTTTTCTTTTGTTTTTTCTTCAAATTTTAAAGCAAGCTCTTTTAGTACAGGAGCAGGACCACCTGGACCATAAACTAAAATTTCAGCATTTAAAAAACTTGCTGCTACTAAACTTAAAAAATTAATATTTTTTTCATAAAATAAACCTTTCTTTAATAATATAACTTACTTGAAAGAAAATTCTATCAATCTATAGTTAACTCTCCCTTGCAAAGCCCTGCTTCTATAAGAAAACGAGAAGGAGTAAAAGAAGTTTTTTTGTTTTTATCATATTTAGCATAACTTAAATAAAGTATATTTTTTGCCCTAGTTACCGCAACATAAAAAAGTCTTCTTTCTTCTTCTAAGCTTCCACCCATTCCCATAAGCTTTTGATTAGGAAAGCGACCTTGCGCAAGATCAATCACAAAAACAAGATCAAATTCCAAGCCCTTACTTGCATGCACGCTAAGCAAATTAACTCCTTTGCCACTACTCATTTCGCTTGCACCTAAAGTTAGAAAATTATAATACTTGTAAATATCGCTATAATTTTTTGTAAGCTCTTTTAAAACATTGAATTTTGTTTCTATTTTTTCTAAATTTTCACTCTTTCTTAATAAATCCACCTGCCCTGCTTTATTTGTCGCTCTTTTGGTTGCAAGTTCTTCGCAAATTTCTCTATAAAAAGAATTTTCACAAATTAAATTTACCAAAGTCAAAGAATGTTTTATTTCCATAGCTTTTTTTAAAAAAAGATAGATTTTTTCCAAATTTCTAGCGCACAAATCATTGATTTTTGAAAGTCTTAAAATAGGATGTGCATCAAATTCACTCTCAAATTTAAAACGAGTTTCGCTGGCTAATTCTTCCAAATCTGCAAAAAGCCCAAGTTGATAATTTCTTTTTTGATGATTTTGCAAATTTACATTTTTATCAGGATCTAAAAAACCTTTTATTAAATTTCCATGCCCTAATTTTAAAAGTGCGTCAAAAATTTCTTTTGCTAAAACTCCACCCACACCTTTGGTATATTGAACCAAATGAATAAAAGCCATGATATCTTTAGGATTTACCACAAGCGCAAGCATGGAGCTAAAAGCTTTAACTTCCAAACTTTCAAAAAAACTTCCACTTCCCTTTCTCACACTTGCAATGCCCTGCTCCCTTAAAGCTACTTCAACCCCATCAGCACTTGAGTTGTTGCGAAAAATCACGGCAATTTCTTCCAAACTTACTCCGCTTGTAAGTATCATTTTGGCTATATTTTGATACTGATCAAATAATTCTTCAAAAGTAAGCAAAGATGGGGCTTTAAACTCATCATTTCTTGTAACAATAAGTTCTTTTGGATATAATCTTTCGTTATTTAAAATCACTTTATTAGCCAAAGCTAAAATACTTCTTGATGAACGGTAGTTTTTATTTAAAGAAAAAATTTTTGCATCTTTAAAACGATCTTTAAACCCACCTATGATATTAATATCCGCTCCATTAAAAGCATAAATACTTTGATCATAATCCCCTACGCAAAACAAACTTTTACTATGAAAAGCCTCTATTAAGGAACTTTGCAAAGTATTTGTGTCTTGATATTCATCCACTAAAATTTCATCAAATTCATATTTTTCTTCTTTTAAAAGCTCTTTTAGATTGATAAGTAAGTCATTAAAATCTACATAATTAAAACGCTTTTTTTCATTATCATATTCTTTTAAAATATCTTCATAAATTTCAGCATAAATACTTTGTTCTTCATAGTTTTGACAAAACCAAGTATAAAAATCTTGATTGTGTGCTTTGTTTTGAAACAAAGAATAAAGATCATATAAATAACTTGATTGATAAGGTTTTATATCACTTAAATGCCTAAAGGTTCTTTTTTCATAGACACTTTTAAGTAGAGTTTTTAACTCGCTTGCTTGCTTTAAAATTATATTTTTATCCGCATTTCTAAGTAAGGTATAAGCCGTACTATGAAAAGTTCCTGCAAGTATTTTACTGGTAATATTTTTATCAAAAAATTTCCCTAAACGCCCTATCATTTCTTTACTGGCTTTATTTGTGAAAGTCAAAAGCATAATTTTTTGAGGTGCCACTCCCTTGCTTAAAAGATAAGAAATTCTTGCAACAATAGTAGAAGTTTTTCCCGTCCCTGCACTTGCAATAACAAGATTGTGTCCAAAATCAGCAGTAGCAGCAAGATATTGTTCATTATTTAATTTTGAAAGTGGCATTATTTTCCTTATAAAAGTTAAAATTATAAAAAAAAATTACTTAAAAATATAAAAATTTAAAATTACTTTATATTAGATTATAGTACAATGCTAAAATTATTTAACTTTCTGTTTTTAAGGGATAGCAAATGAATTTGAAAATTTTTTCTATTATTGTTGGCATATTAATTGCTATTATTGTGATATTAGGTGGAACCTATTATTATCTTTTTGAATATTCAAAACCAAAGAATTACACCTTAAACACCAACACTTACACCGAGCAAAAATCGTATACTAATAACTACGATAATTCCTATTCGCCCTCGATCCAAACCAACAATAGTTCATCAGATATAAATATTAATAACAATACTATCCAAAAGCAAGAAACAAACCCATTAGATGAAAATCAAAGCTTAAATAACAATACATTTAATACGCCAATAAGCGAAAACAATCAAAGCTTAAATAATGACACCAATACAAGTAATAATATTAATACAAATGAAAATAAGCAAATTTTAGATACGGATAAAGAAAAATTAAAACAAGAAAATAAACAAGCCAAAATAGAAGCTCTTAAAAAAGAAATCAGCAAACAACAAAAGATCTTAGAAAGAGAGAGAGCCGTAAAAAAAGAACTTCAATCAAACAAGTCAAACAAAAATAAATATCTAAATACCGCTAGAGAGTATCTAAGCATAGGAAAAAACAGTCGTTTAGAACCTGAACTTAGTACAGAAAATATGAAAGTTTATATTTTAGATGGAAAATTTTTAAGCCAATATAGAATCAATCTGTTAAAAGATATGCTAAGCGTTATACAAGATAATGCAAAAGATTATTATCTAAGTATTTTTGTTAAAATGCTACCAAAAGGGGAAATGAAATTAACTATCTATAACAAAGAAATTATCTTTTCAGATATGAAAAAAGCTTATAAATATATTAGCTTAGATAGATTAAGCCCATATTTAAACAATCCAAAAGAATTAAATGAACATGTAGCACGTGAAGAAATTTTAGAAAGACTTAAACTTCAAATTAAAAAAGATGGCAAAGGAAGTGATTTTTCTAAACATATCAAAAGTTTGAAAACTGGACTTAATACAGCACAATATTTCTTCCCGTTTTGTGAAATTATAGAAATTAGCTCTATTAAATAAGCTAAAACAATAAAGGCAAATAATGTATGATAAAAATTTAGAAAAAGAGTATTATCAAATTTGCGAAGAACGCGGATATTTTGAGATCGATGGCAATAAAACCATACAAGAAAAAGATAAAAATTTCTGCATTATGATGCCTCCTCCTAATGTCACTGGAGTTTTACACATAGGACATGCTTTAACTTTTACTCTACAAGACATTATGACGCGTTACAAAAGAATGGATGGCTATAAGGTTCTTTATCAACCAGGGCTTGATCACGCAGGTATTGCTACTCAAAATGTTGTAGAAAAACAACTTCTTGCTCAAGGCATTAAAAAAGAAGAACTAGGTAGAGAAAAATTTATAGAAAAAGTCTGGGAGTGGAAAGAGCAAAGCGGTGGAAAAATTTTAGACCAAATGAGAACACTAGGCATCACTCCTGCATGGAGTCGCTTGCGTTTTACTATGGATGAAGGTTTGGTTAATGCCGTAAAAAAAGCCTTTGTAGAACTTTATGATAAAAGACTTATTGTACGTGGAAACTACATGATAAATTGGTGTACTCACGATGGCGCTTTAAGTGATATAGAAGTTGAATACAAAGAAAACAAAGGAAAACTTTATCATATTAAATACTTTTTAAAAGATAGCGATGAATTTTTAGTAGTAGCCACAACGCGTCCTGAAACTTTTTTTGGCGATACTGCAGTTATGGTACATCCTGACGATGAACGCTATACTAAATTTGTGGGCAAAGAAGTGATTTTGCCTATAAGTAAAAAAGCCATTAAAATTATAGCTGATGAGCATGTAGAAAAAGAATTTGGAACAGGAGTTGTAAAAGTTACTCCCGCTCATGACATGAACGATTATGAAGTAGGACTTAGACATAATTTAGAATTTATAAGCGTTTTTAATGAAAAAGGAATTTTAAACGAACATTGTTTAGAGTTTCAAGGTTTAGAACGCTTAGAAGCAAGAGAAAAAATCGTAGCCAAACTTGAAAGTCTTGGCTTTATAGAAAAAACAGAAGAACATAATAATCAGGTAGGATATTGTTATCGTTGCAACAATGTAGTTGAACCTTATATCTCCAAGCAATGGTTTGTAAAAAAAGAAATCGCCCAAGAAAGTATAGAAAAAGTTGCACTTGGCGAAAGCAAATTTTATCCAAATCACTGGATAAATAGCTTTAATGCTTGGATGAAAGATTTAAGAGATTGGTGTATTTCAAGACAACTTTGGTGGGGGCATCAAATTCCTGTGTATTATTGCGAATGCTCTCATGAATGGGCAAGCCAACATACGCCTAAAACTTGTCCAAAATGTCAAAGTCAAAATTTCAAACAAGATGAAGATGTACTTGATACTTGGTTTTCTTCAGGACTTTGGGCTATGAGTACTCTAGGCTGGGGGAATGAAAATTGGGGTAAAGATAAAATTTGGTCTGAAAAGGATTTAAAAGATTTTTATCCCAATTCTTTACTCATTACAGGTTTTGATATTTTATTTTTCTGGGTGGCTAGAATGATGTTTCAAAGCACTAATGCCTTACATCAACTTCCTTTTAAAGATATTTATTTACACGCTCTTGTGAAAGATGAGCAAGGTAGAAAAATGAGTAAAAGTCTTGGAAATGTCATCGATCCAAATGAAAGTATTAAAGAATATAGTGCCGATATTTTACGCTTTACTTTAGCACTTCTTGCTATACAAGGACGCGATATTAAACTTAGCAATGATAAACTTTTACAAGTTAGAAATTTTACAAATAAAATTTATAATGCTACAAATTATCTGCTTTTAAATGAAAGTAAATTTGAAGATTTGGAAAATATCACACTTCATTCAGAATTAGCAAAATATATTTATGCCAAATTTCAAACTTGTGTTAAGGATGTAAGAGAAAATTTAGACAATTATCGCTTTAATGATGCAGCCAATACTCTATATAAATTCTTTTGGGATGATTTTTGCGATTGGGGTATAGAGCTTAGCAAAGCAGAAAAATCAAGCGTTAAAGAACTTGGTAGTATTTTCAAAGAAGCTTTAAAGCTCTTAAATCCTTTTATGCCTTTTATCAGTGAATATTTATATCATAAACTAAGCGATACAGAACTTAAAACAAGCCCTTCTATTATGATAAGCAAATATCCAAAATTTAAAGAACAAGATAAAAATATAGAAAAAATCTTTTCTTTACTTATAGAAAGCATAGTTGGTATCCGCCGTGCTAAAAGTTTAATCGATCTTGGAAATTCTAAAATAGAAAAAGCTTATATCAAATTTAACGATAAAAAAATCAAAAATGAAATCAAAGCTTATATGAATTTTATCATGATGCTCGCAAAGTGCGAGCAAATAGAATTTAGTGAAGAAAAATTACCAAAGGCAATATGTGATGTTAGCGAGAATTTAGAAATTTTCATTACGCTTGAAAATGTTGATTTAAGTGGTATTTTAACAAGACTTGAAAATCAAAAAAATAAGCTTGAAAAAGAAAGCTTCAAGCTTAACTCCATGCTTTCAAATGAAAAATTCACTGCTAACGCACCTAAAGAGGTGGTGGAGCAAAATAAAGAAGCTCTAGAAAATTTAAAAATTCAGCTTGAAAAAATATCAGTTGAACTTCAAAATCTAAGAGGTTGAAAATTTGATAAAAATAAAAAATTTAAAAAAATATTATGGCAAGGAACTCGTGATAAACGATGTTTCTTTGGAGATTAAAAAGGGTGAAATTTACGCCATAGTAGGTCATAGTGGAGCTGGAAAATCCACTCTTTTAAGATGTATTAATGGACTTGAGAATTATCAAGAAGGAAGCTTAAAAGTCTTTGATCAAGAAATTAAAGATTTAAGTCAAAAAAAATCAAAAGAGCTAAGAGTGCTTAGAAAAGATATAGGGATGATTTTTCAAAATTTTGCCCTAATGGAGCGCAAAAATGTATTTGAAAATGTTGCTATGCCTTTAAGAACACACTATACTCAGTGTAAATTTCATGCCAAGCTTTTTAATAAAGAATACATGAGTGAAAAAGAAATTGCCCAAAAAGTCAATTCTTTGCTTGAAATCGTAGGACTTGATCATAAAAACAAATCCTACCCAAGAGAACTAAGTGGGGGGCAAAAACAACGCGTTGCTATTGCTAGAGCCTTAGCTTTAAACCCAAAAATTTTACTTAGTGATGAAGCTACTTCGGCTCTTGATCCAAACACTACAAAAAATATTTTAGAGCTTATATCTAAAATCAATACTGAATTTGGGATTACTGTTGTTTTAGTAACTCACGAAATGGATGTGGTAAAAGACATAGCTCAAAAAGCTTTATTGCTTGAACATGGACAAATCATAGGAAGTGGAGCAATTGATGAGCTTTTTTTAAAGCCTAATGCCAAAATGAAAGAATTTTTAGGAGAAAGTGATTTTTTGCCTAAACACGGACTTAATATCAAACTTTACTTTCCAAAAGAAGTTGCCCAAAATAGCGTCATCACTCATATGGCAAGAACTCTAAATATAGACTTTAACATAGTTTGGGGTAAAATAGAAAAACTTAATGGAAAAGCCTTAGGAAATTTAGTTATAAATATAAATGAAAAGGATAAAGACAAGGTTCTTGATTACATAGAAAAAAGTGGAGTATTATGGGAGGTGGCATCATGAATGAAGAAAACATCTCTATCATCAGTGCTTTTTTTGGTAGAATTTCTCAATTTTTTAATGAATTTTCTTGGCAGGATATTAAAGAAGTGAGTTTAAGTTCTATCACAAGTTTCAGTGAAAATTATGAGAACATTTTAAAACCTGCACTTAATGAAACAATTTATATGAGTTTAATGGCTGTACTATTTGGATTTTTATTGGCTATTATTCCTGGAATTTTACTTGCTATTTGGGATAAAAACGGAATTAAAGAAAATAAAATCGCTTATAGCATTTTAGATTTTATTACAAATATACTGCGTGCCTTTCCATTTTTAATTCTTATAGTTGTTCTTTTACCACTTTCTAAAATCATAGTAGGCACCAGCATAGGTACAAATGCCGCCATAGTTCCATTAGCTATCGGAATAGCTCCTTATTTGGCAAAGATGCTTGAAAGTGCTTTTAAAGAAATAGACAAAGGAATCATAGAAGCAGCAAAAAGTTATGGCGCTAGCAATATTCAAATTATCTTCAAGGTTATCTTTAGTGAGGCTCTTCCTGCTATAATTAGCGGAATTACTCTAACTTTAATCTTTACCATTGGTTTTTCTGCTCTTGCTGGAACTGTCGGTGGTGGAGGTTTGGGAGATGTCGCTATTCGCTATGGTTATGAAAGATTTAACAAAGAAGTTATGATTCAAACTGTAGTTATTTTACTTATATTAGTTCAGTTAGTTCAAATTCTAGGTAATTTATTTTATACTTGGGCTAAAAATAGTAAAACTACATATATCATTGCCACTCTATTGATTTTACTTGGAGTTAGTATAGTTATCAATATAAACAATGATGAAAATTTCTTTTGGCAAGCAATTATTTTTATCTTATTTTTAGGAAGTTTGCTTTATAAAGGTTTCAAAAAATAAGGAGATTATATCTCCTTTTAAGATAAATATAAGTTTTTTTAAGTAAAATTTAAAAAAAATTAAAGGAATTAAAATGATGTATCAGATGCGTTAATCTGACTATCAACAAGTTTTTATATGCTTCTTCCTGATAGTCAGAGTGAATTTATTAAGATTAAAGCAAGCACAAAATGACTAAAAAGGAAAAAAATGAAAATCAAATCTTTATTTATAGCAAGTATTTTAACATTAAGTCTTAATGCAAATGCATTAGAAACCATCACAGTTGCAGCAACTCCCGTCCCTCATGCTGAAATCCTAGAACAAGTAAAACCTGATTTAGAAAAACAAGGCTATAAACTTGAAATCAAAGAATTTACGGATTATGTTTTACCTAATCTAGCTGTTGATAACGGAGAAGCCGATGCAAATTTTTTCCAACATACTCCTTATTTGGAAGAATTTAATAAAAACAAAGGCACCAAACTTATCAAAGTAGCTGCCATACACATAGAACCTATGGCTGTTTACTCCAAAAAATACAAAAGTCTAGATGATATTAAAGAAGGGGTTAAAATCGCCATTCCAAATGATCCAACCAATGAAAGTAGAGCTTTAGATATTATTGCAAAAAAAGGTTTGGTAAAATTTAAAGATAAGGCTTTAAAAACACCTCTTGATATTATAGACAATCCTAAAAAAATTAAATTTGTAGAATTAAAGCCCGCACAACTTCCAAGAGCTTTGGATGATGTTGATTTTGCTGTAATTAATTCCAACTACGCTCTCTCTGCAAATCTAAATCCTGCAAAAGATAGCGTATTTATCGAAGATAAAGAAAGCCCGTATGCAAACATTCTTGTTGTAAGAGTGGGACATGAAAACGATCCAAAAATCAAAGCCTTAATCCAAGCTCTACAAAGTGATAAAATCAAACAATTTATCATAGAAAAATACAACGGATCTGTTTTACCTGCTTTTTAATTTTGTCCCTTACCTAGGGACTTTTTTTTAAATACAAAGGAGTTTTTATGAATTTATTTAAAATTATTATACTCGCTTGCATTCTAAATTTATCTAGCCTATTTGCACAAAACATTACTATAGGAGCCACTCCAAATCCTTTTGGTAGCTTACTAGAACTAATGAAAGATGATTTTAAAAACAAAGGGTATGAGCTTAAAATAGTAGAATTTTCAGACTATATTTTGCCCAATCGTGCATTAGAGGAAAAAGAACTTGATGCAAATTTATATCAACACAAACCTTTTTTAGAAGAATACAACCTAAAAAAAGGTTCAAATTTAATTGCAACAACGCCTGTACTTATAGCTCCAGTAGGAGTTTATAGTAAAAAAATCAAAAATTTAGAAAATCTTAAAGAAGATGCTAGAGTTGCTATACCTAATGATGCGACCAATGAAAGCAGAGCTTTAGAGCTTTTAGAGAAAGCAAAATTAATAGAGCTTAACAAAAATACTCTAAAAACCCCATTGGACATAAACAAAAATCCAAAAAAACTTAAATTTATAGAACTTAAAGCCGCACAACTTCCAAGAGCTTTAGATGATGTTGATATTGCTATAATTAATTCTAATTTCGCACTTGGAGCCGGTCTGAATCCAAGTAAAGATACTATTTTTAGGGAAGATAAAAATAGCCCTTATGTAAATTATGTTGTGGTACGCTCAGAAGATAAAAATAGCGAAAAGACCAAAGTAATTGATGAAATTTTAAGAAGCGATAAATTTAAAGCCATCATTAATGAACATTATAAAGATATATTAATCCCAGCTTTTTAGGAGTATAGCATGAATATTAAAAAAATATTTTTAAGTGTTTTATTTACAATTAGCCTTAGTTTTGGGGCAGATAAAACCATAATCATAGGTGCAACACCAACGCCTTATGCTGAAATTTTAAATTTCTCTAAACCCTTATTTCAAGAAAAAGGTTGGAGGTTGATAGTTAAGGAATTTAATGACTATAATATACCTAATATCGCTTTAAATGAGAAAGATTTAGATGCAAATTTATATCAGCATAAACCTTTTTTAGATGATTTTAATACCCACAAAGGAACAAATTTAAGTTCTTTAGGTGCTATTGTTTTAGTTCCTATGGCTATATATTCTAACTCCATAAAAGATATAAAAGACATTCCTAATGGTGCTAAAATCGCTATACCTAATGATGCTACCAATGAAAGCAGAGCCCTTGATTTACTAGCTAAAGCAAATTTAATAGAATTTAAAAGTCAAAACACCCTTAAAACCCCTATTGACATAAGTAAAAATCCAAAAAAACTTAAATTTATAGAGCTTAAAGCCGCACAACTTCCAAGAGCCCTAAATGATACTGATTTGGCTGTTATTACCACAAACTATGCTCTTGGAGCAGGTTTAAACCCTTTAAAAGATGGTATTTTTATAGAAGATAAAGATAGTTTATATGCTATTGTTTTAGCTGCAAGAAAAGGTGAAGAAACAAGTCAAAAAAGTCTTGTTATTAAAGAAATTTTAACAAGCGATAAAATTAAAAATTTTATCATAGAAAAATATAAAGGCTCTGTTATCCCTACTTTTTAACTCTATACAAAGCCTTCTAAAGGCTTTGTTAAACTTATAAAAGCTAAAATACTATTTATTGCATTATAATTCTTAGGATAAAAATGAAAATTATTTTTTTAACTTTTTTTATTGTGATAAATTATATCCAAGCAGCTAGTTTAGAAGAAATCAAAACAGCACTAGCTAAAGAATTTAGAAATAATTTTCCTAAAATTATAATTTCTCAAATTGATTTAAAAATAACATCATTGCCTAAAGATTTTGATCAATATGAATTTCTAAGAATCGCTAATGGGCGTTTTAATCAAGCACAAGGCTTTTTAAGGGCTGAATTTAAAACTCCGCAAAATATACAAAAAAATGTATTTTTTAGATATTTCATTCAAGCAAATTTAGAAGTTTTAAAAAGCGAACGCGCTATAAAAAGAGGAGATAAACTTGGAGCTTTTGACTATAAAAGCGTATTGATTGATTTTGATAAAGTTCCTTTAAATGCCTTAACCTTAGATGATGTAGATAATCTTGTAGCTAAAAGCAATATTAACAAAAACGCCATTTTAAGAGCAAATATGTTTAAAACCACAGCTTTAATACGCCGAAATGATCCTATAATCGGAGTTTTAAGTGAAGCAAATGTTGATGTTTTAATCGAACTTGTGGCTTTGCAAAGTGCAAATATGGGCGAAAGGATTCGTGCAAAAAACAAAGAAGGTAAAGTTATGCAAGGCATCGTAGTGGGTAAAAATAGGATGATTATACAATGAAGGTTTTATTAGGAATTTCTGGTTCAAGCAGTGTCAATTTAGGCTTAAAATTATTAAAAAATTTAGAAAATCAATGCGAACTTTATTGTATTTTAACTCAAGGTGCAAAACTTAGTTTCAAAGCTGAAAATGAAGCAAATTTAGAAGAAATTTGTCAAGAAAATTTTAAATACACTCATTTTTTAGATGATAAAAATTTAAGTCTAAGTGTAGCAAGTGGATCTTTTGGAATAGAAAAAACTATCATTGCTCCTTGTTCGATTTCAAGTTTAGCAAAAATTCACGCTGGTTTTGCAGACACTCTTTTAATGCGTGCTGCAGCAGTGGCCTTAAAAGAAAGAAAAAAACTCATCTTAGGCGTACGTGAAATGCCTTTTTCTACTTTAAATTTAGAACATATGTTAAAACTTAGCCAAATGGGAGTTATTATCGCACCTCCTATTATCGCAAGTTATTCTAAAGCAAACAATCTAGAACAAATGGAAAATTTTATCGTAGGTAAATGGCTAGATCTTTTAGAAATAAAACACAATTTATATGAAAAATGGCAAAATTTTTAGTTTAAATTTGTTATATTTTTAAAAAAAATTGGAGCAAAAATGACTTGTTTATATCCTGGGACTTTTGATCCTATTACCAACGGACATTTGGATGTTATCAAACGAGCTTTAAAAATTTTTGATGAAGTCATCGTTGCCATAGCAAAAAGTGAACATAAAAAACCTTGCTATGATTTAGAAAAACGCAAAGAACTAGCCCTGCTTGCAACACAAAATTTAAAAAATGTTAAAATCATTGCTTTTGATAATTTACTTGTAGATTTAGCCAAAGAATTAAAAGTTAATACTATAATCCGTGGACTTAGAGCGGTGAGTGATTTTGAATACGAATTGCAAATTGGCTATGCAAATCACGCACTTTGGGAAGATATGGAAACCATTTATCTTATGCCAAGTCTAAAACATGCTTTTATTTCAAGTTCTATTGTTCGCTCTATAGTAGCACATGGGGGTGATGTAAGTTCTCTTGTTCCAAAAGAAATTCTACCTTTTTTAAAGGATCAATCTTGTATGTAGTTTTTGAAGGTATTGACTGCGTAGGAAAAAGTACGCAAATTTCACTTTTAAAAGAAATTTATAAAGACGCCATTTTCACACTCGAACCTGGCGGAACAGAACTTGGAAAACATTTAAGAGAAATTTTACTTAATAAAACTCATCCTATTAGCAAAAGAGCTGAACTCTTGCTTTTTTTAGCTGATCGTGCTCAACATTTTGAAGAAATCTTAAAAACCAATCAAAACAAACTCATTATTAGCGATAGAAGTTTTATTTCAGGCATGGCTTATGCCAAAGATTTTGAAAACGATTTGCTTTTTGCTTTAAATAGTTTTGCTTTAGAAAATTTTTTTCCACAAAAAATTATCTTTTTAAAAGGAGATGTAAACCTTATCCAAGAACGTCTCAGTCAAAAAGAACTAGATAGCATAGAAAAACGTGGCATTGAGTATTTTTTAAGCATACAAGATAAACTCGAAAAAGTGCTTTATTTTTTAAAAGAAAAAATTTCTATAGAAATTTTAACACTTGACGCAAAAGAAAGTAAAGAAAAATTACACCAACAAATAAAGGAATTTTTACAATGATTAACGCTTTAAAAGGAATGAAAGATTTATTAGATAAAGATGCATATTACTATGAAAAAGTGATTAAAATCTGTGAAGAAGTAGCTAAAAACTATAGCTTTACTTTTATCAACACACCGCATTTAGAACTTTGCACCCTTTTTAAAAGAAGCGTAGGAGAAAGTTCTGATATAGTAGGCAAAGAAATGTATGAATTTATCGATAAAGGCGAAAATCATGTTTGCATGCGTCCTGAAGGAACTGCTGGGGTGGTGCGTGCCTATATAGAAAAAAAACTCGATAAAAACACTAGTGTGAAAAGATGGTTTTATCATGGTTCCATGTTCCGCTATGAAAGACCCCAAAAGGGACGCTTAAGAGAATTTCATCAATTTGGCGTTGAAAGTTTTGGAAACGCAAGCGTTTATGAAGATGCAAGTATTATTTTAATGTTAGTAGAAATTTTTTCACGCTTAGATATTAAATTTAGACTACTGATTAACTCTTTAGGTTGTTTAGAATGTATGCCAAAATATCGTGAAAATTTGATACATTTTTTAGATAGCAAAAAAGGTTTTTGCGAGGATTGTTTGCGTAGAAAAAACTTAAATCCCATTCGTGTTTTAGACTGTAAAAATGAGCATTGTCAAAGCTTACTTAATGATGTTCCGCTTTTAAATCAAAATTTATGCTCATCTTGCCAAAAAGACTTTGAAATTTTACAAAGCGTTTTAAAAGAAAACGGAGTGGATTTTGAAGTGGATTCTAAACTTGTTAGAGGGCTTGATTACTACTCTAAAACGGCTTTTGAATTCATTAGCGATGAAATTGGTGCAAAAGCTGCTATTGCTGGGGGCGGAAGATATGATAGACTTATTGAATACCTTGATGGAAAAAGTGGTTTTGGTGTAGGTTTTGCCATGGGTATAGAAAGAATTATAGCTATTTTAGAACAAAAAGAAGAAAAGGTTCAAAGAGAAGGAATTTATCTTTGTGCTATGGATGAAATTTATATCCAAAAACTTTTGCATATCGCTACAAATTTAAGAAAAGAACATAAAGTGCTTTTAAGCTATGAAGCAAGAAAACTAGCTAAACATCTTGAAAACGCGGATAAAAATAATGCTGAAATTTTTCTTTGTATGGGAGAAAATGAAGCACAAAATGAAAGTTTGTTTTATAAAAATTTAGCAAAAAAAGAAGAAAAAATGATTAAAATTTCAGACTTAAAGAAGGTTTTATAATGGATTATGGTATTGATATTTGGGGAAATGAAAATTTCATTATCAAAAATGGTAAAGTTTGTATCAATCATGAGAAAAAACCTGCTATTATTGATATAGTTAAAGAATTAAGAGATGATGGATACAAGGGACCTTTACTTTTAAGATTTCCTCATCTTATTCAAAAACAAATTGAAAATATTTACGGAAATTTCAATAAAGCAAGAAAAGAATTTGGCTATAAAGGAGGATTTAACGCTGTTTATCCTTTAAAGGTAAATCAATACCCTGGTTTTGTAAAAAATCTTGTAAAGCTTGGAAAAGACTATAACTACGGACTTGAAGCAGGTTCTAAAGCAGAGCTTTTACTCGCTATGGCTTATAATAATGAAGGTGCACCTATTACAGTAAATGGCTTTAAAGATAGAGAACTTATCAATATAGGCTTTATCGCAGCTGAAATGGGACATAATATCACTTTAACCATAGAAGGACTTAATGAACTTGAAGCTATCATAGACATAGCCAAAGAACGCTTTAAACCCAAACCAAATATAGGCTTACGTGTGCGTTTGCATTCTGCTGGAGTTGGAATTTGGGCAAAAAGCGGTGGGATTAATTCTAAATTTGGACTTACATCCACTGAACTCATAGAAGCAGTAAATTTACTCAAAGAAAACAAACTTTTAGAACAATTTACCATGATTCACTTTCATCTAGGCTCACAAATTACCGAAATTCATCCTTTAAAAAAAGCCTTAAACGAAGCAGGAAATATTTACACAGAACTTAGAAAAATGGGAGCTAAAAATCTAAAAGCTATCAATCTTGGTGGCGGTTTAGCTGTGGAATACTCACAATTTAAAAATGAAAAAAGTAGAAATTATACCTTAAGGGAATACGCTAACGATGTAGTTTTTATCCTAAAAAATATAGCTGAACAAAAAAAAGATTTAGAGCCTGATATTTTCATAGAAAGCGGACGTTTTGTAGCAGCCAATCATGCTGTTTTAATCGCTCCTGTATTAGAACTTTTTTCTCAAGAATACGCAGAAAACAAACTCATACTTAAAAAACAAAATCCAAAACTTATCGATGAGCTTTATGATCTTTATAAAAGCATAAAACCTTCCAATGCTTTAGAATACTTGCACGATAGCATAGATCATTTAGAGAGTATTCTAACTCTTTTTGATTTGGGCTATGTGGATTTACAAGATCGTTCCAATGCTGAAATTTTAACTCATTTGATTACGAAAAAAGCCATCTTGCTTTTAGGCGATAAACAAAATCCTGCGGATTTACTTGCCATACAAGATGAAGTGCAAGAAAGGTATTTGGTAAATTTTTCACTCTTTCAAAGCATACCCGATTTTTGGGGCTTAGAACAGAATTTCCCCATCATGCCCCTTGATCGCTTAGATGAAGAACCGACTCGAAGTGCAAGTATTTGGGATATAACCTGCGATAGCGATGGAGAAATTTCATATTCTAAAGATAAACCTTTATTTTTACACGATGTAGATGTAGAAAAAGAAAATTATTTTCTAGGGTTTTTTCTTGTAGGTGCCTATCAAGAAGTACTTGGAATGAAACACAATCTTTTTACTCATCCCACTGAAGCTATTATAAGTATCAATGAAAAAGGCTATGAAGTTGAGGGGATTATAGAAGCACAATCCATACTTGATGCCTTAGAAGATTTAGACTATGATATACACGCTATCATGGATATACTTAATGAACGCATAAGTAATTCTAAGCTTGTCAATGACAAGCAAAAAAAGCATATTTTAGGTGAACTTTATCTTTTCTTAAATGATAATGGTTATTTAAAAAGCATAGGAGTTTAGATGAATTTTTGGGGTATTATAAAAGAAGATTTTTCTCAACCAAAGGTGCAAGATCCAGCTTTTAATTCTTCTATAGAACTTTTTTTTAATTACCCTGGAGTATGGGCTGTAGTAAATTACCGCTTTGCACATTTTTTTTACATAAGAAATTTTAAACGCATTGCTAGAATGATTAGCGGAATTTCCCAATTTTTAACTGGAGTAGATTTACACCCTGGTGCAGAACTTGGAAGGCGTGTTTTTATAGATCATGCCAATGGAGTGGTTATAGGCCAAACAGCAATCATAGAAGATGATGTTTTGATTTATCAAGGCGTTACTTTAGGCGGAACAAGTCTTGAAAAAGGCACTAAACGTCATCCAACCATAAAAAAAGGAGTGATCATAGGTTCAGGCGCAAAAATACTTGGCAATATCACCATAGGAGAAAATGCCAAAATAGGCTCAAATGCTGTAGTGGTTAAAGATGTAGGTGCAAATTTAACTGCCGTTGGAATTCCTGCTTATATTATCGAAGAGCGTAAAAATAAAAACATTAGAGCCATAGATGCAAATTGCGATGATAAATTAGAAAAGCTAGAAAATAAAATTTTAGAACTTGAAAATCTTATATTAAAACGACCTGAATCACAAAAATAATAATTTTTATAATACATAAAATTATATGTATTATTATGCGTATTAATTTTTCCTAAAAATTAATACAAATTTTCACATTTATTGAATTTTATAACTCATTTTTAAATTAAATTTATTACAAAAATGCAATTTTCTGCTAAAATTAAACAAAAATTATTAAGGATTGAAAAATGCTTACAAAAAGATCTCAAGTTTTAGAAGAATCTATCACTTTAGCTATCACCGCACTTGCCAATGAACTTAAAGCTAAAGGCGAGGATATCATTAGTTTTTCAGCAGGCGAACCTGATTTTGACACACCGCAAACCATCAAAAATGCCGCTATAAGTGCTATTGAAAAAGGATGTGGAAAATACACTGCTGTTGCGGGAATTCCTGAAGTATTAAAAGCTATTCAAATCAAATTTAAAAAAGATAATAATCTTGATTATGAAACAAGCGAAATTATCACCAATGTAGGCGCAAAACACTCTCTTTTTGAATGTATAGAATGTTTAGTAGAAAAAGATGATGAAGTCATTATCCCTAGTCCTTACTGGGTAAGCTATCCTGAAATGGTAAAATTTGCAGGTGGAAAACCTGTATTTATAGAAGGCTTAGAAGAAAATGGCTTTAAAATTACCGCTGAACAATTAAAAAAAGCTATCACAGCTAAAACCAAGGTTTTAATGCTAAATTCTCCTTCAAATCCTGTGGGATCGATTTATTCTAAAGAAGAATTAACTCAAATTGCTAAAATTCTAGAAGGAACGCAAATTACTGTTTTAAGTGATGAAATGTATGAAAAACTTCGCTATGATGGTTTTGATTTTGTAGCTTTTGCAAGTGTAAGCGAAGACGCTTTAAAACGCACTGTGACCATTAACGGACTTAGTAAATGTGGAGCTATGCCAGGATGGCGTTTTGGCTATATGGCAAGCAAAAATAAAGCCCTAATTTCAGCTGTTAAAAGACTTCAAGGACAAAGCACTTCAAATATTTGCTCCATTACTCAACATGCAGCCATTCCTGCTTTAAATGGAAAATGTGATAAAGATATAGAAAAAATGCGTCAAGCCTTTGAAAAACGCCGTAACTTAGCTTTAGATATGCTTAAACAAATCCCAAATATCAGTGTTTATAAACCAGAAGGTGCTTTTTATCTTTTTGTAAATATACAAAAAATAGAAAAAGATTCTATGAAATTTTGCCAAAAATTACTTGAACAAGAAAAAGTTGCCGTTGTTCCAGGCATAGGTTTTGGCACGGATGGATACTTTAGACTTTCTTATGCCACAAGCGATGAACTCATCGAAAAAGGTTTAGAAAGAATAGCAAATTTCATTGCTTCTTATTAAGCCCTAAAGCCTTAAAATTACTTAAGGCTTTTTAAGCACAGCATTTACTCTTTGAATACTATCTGATTTATTTAAACTCAATCTTATTATAGAATTTTCTAATCCACCTAAAGAATGCGCTACATTTGCCTCTAGGCTTATCATATCTAAAGCATTTAATTCAAATTTTTCCTTTTCCACTTCAAACCAAATTTTACCGCTTAAAACTTGAATATGTATAGCAAAAGGAGCTTTATGCTCTTTCATCACACTATCTTTAGCTAATAAAATTTGAATTTCTTTACCTTTTTCATTGTCAATTAAAACATTGATTTTTACTTCTTTTGGGCTAAATTCCGCCCTATTCCATTGAATAATTTTCACAAAATCTCCTTTTTTAGTTTTATAAAACTATAGCAAAAACCAAAATATAGATTATAAACTTGTGTTAATTTATCCTTCTTTTCACCAAAAATCCTGTTTAAATTTAGCCCTTATTTCATAAGCCTCGCCCATTTTTGGTGTGATAAGGGGTAAATCTAAATTTTTATAAAGAAATTTTACTACTTCATTCCACGCGTGAGTTCCTGCTAAAAATCTCCCCCAATGTATAGGCATGACAGCTTTTGCATTAAGATCTTTTGCTTCTTTTAAAATTTGCTCAGGAAAAGAGTGCGAATATGGCCAAGCGATATTAAACTGTCCACTTTCAAGACAAGCTAAGTCAAAACCTCCAAAATACTCACCTATTTTTTTAAAATGTGTAAAATACCCTCCATCTGCACTAAAAAACACTCTCTTACCTACACTTAAAAATTCCATCACAAAAGAAGCCCAAAGGGTTTTGTTTTTACCATCTCCCCTACTTGAACTGTGTTGTGCAGGTGTTGCAATGATTTTTAAATCATCAAATTCTATTCCACTCCACCAATCAAGCTCTATGATTTTTTTCTCACTCACCCCATAACTTTTTAGATAATTTCCCACTTTTAAAGGAGTAATAAAAATTTTAGCCTTATCTTTTAAAGCTTTTACACTCTTAGCATCTAAATGATCAAAATGCGAATGCGTGATAATCACAGCAAAAATTTTATTAAAATCATTTACATTATAAACAGGAGCATTTTTAAAAGCCTTGTTGATAAAAAAAATAGGCGAAGCATGAGTGTTAAAAATAGGATCAATCAAAATTTTATATTCTTTAAAACTTATAAAAAGCGAAGAATGTCCAAGCCAAGCAATATGCGAGGTGCTAAAATCACTCAAATCAGGCTTAAAAAAAGGCAATTTAAAAGAAGGAATGGCGTTTTTTGGGTAAAGATAATAATACCTCAAAATTTCTTTAAAAGACACTTTAGGAGTTATAAAACTTTGCTCGTTTTCATTAAGAAAAAATTCATATTTTCTACCCTGCACTTTTTTAGCTTTTGATCGTTGCGCATTAGAAATATCAAAGGTTTTAAATGATAAATTCAAATTTTTCCTTTTATGTTTATCAAGATTATATCTAAAAAGTTTTTAGACTAATTTTATTTTATTGCTAAGTTTTTAGTTTGCTTGTGTTAAAATAAGTAAATTAAATACTAGGTAAAATGATGCAAAAAGAGAATTATAATTCAAGAAATTGATTTTATATTTGAACAAACTAAAGGCGAACTTGTGCAAGCTTTAAAAAATGAAACCAAACAAAAAGCTATTTTCATGTCCCTAATCAATATTAAAGAAACAATAAAAAATATTCAAGATAGCGAAGATACTGAAGTTATGGTAATTTTTCGCGAAGAAGATATGAAAAGACTCTCAAAAAGTAGAAATATTGCGGCTCATAATAGTCAAGCTATGGATTTAAATATCGTAACAAACCTTATTCGCTATGATTTGCCAAAGCTCAAACAAAATATTGTTAATTTTAAAAATAATCCACATAATTTCAATTTTATTTCAAAAGAAAAAAACACCAAGAAAAAAATACTAAAACCACTGGAAGTATTGATTATTTTTTTATTTATATGTATTTTATCTTGCATTGTTTTTATCACCTACTTTTTACTTAATAAATCTTCTAAAAATATAAGACAAGAAAATTCTTCGTATAGCTTTCATACAAACTATTTTTATTCCCTAGAACCTTTTACTCTTAACCTATCACAATCTGGCAGACAAAAATATATACATTGTGCTATTGATTTGGAATTAACAGGTAAGATTTCTTCAGAAAATTTTACAAGAATTTTGCCTGTTATTAGAGATATCATTATTCAAACCATTCTAGCAAAAGAAATACAAGAAAATGAATTATCTGATTTTAAATTAGAACTTCAAAGAGAATTGCTTAAAAAAATCAATGAAAAATTAGGTAGTAAGCTAATAAAAGGATTATATTTTAAAGATTTTGTCATTTCCTAAAAATTTTTAAAAAATTTTCAAGCCTTTTAAAAAGGCTTGAATGAAGATTTTGAAAGATTACTCAACTTCAGCGTCGATTACATCGTCATCTTTTTTCTTTTTATCGTTCGCTGCATTTGGCTCATCTTTTTTATACATATTTTCAGCTAACTTATGAGAAACTTCACTTAAAGCTTTCATTTTGCTTTCAATCTCTTCTTTGCTTGCATTTTGATTTTTCAAGGTCTCGCGCAAATCATCAAGAGCCTTTTGGATATTTTCTTTATCAGCAGTGGCAACTTTTTCACCCAACTCACTTAAAGATTTTTCTACTTGATGAGCCAAGCTATCAGCTGCATTTCTAGCATCTACAGCTTCTTTGCGTTTTTTATCTTCTTCTTTGTGAAGTTCAGCATCTTTTACCATGTTGTTAATTTCTTCTTCGCTAAGTCCGCTTGAACCTGTGATTTTGATCTCTTGAGCCTTACCTGTTGCTTTATCTTTTGCACTAACAGTTAAAATACCATTTGCATCGATATCAAAAGTAACTTCGATTTGTGGCATACCGCGTGGTGCTGGTGGAATTCCTTCAAGATTAAAATTTCCTAAAGATTTATTATCACGACTAAATTCTCTTTCCCCTTGTAAAACATTGATAGTTACAGCACTTTGATTATCTTCAGCGGTTGAGAAAACTTGCTCTTTTTTAGTTGGAATAGTTGTACCTTTTTCGATAATCTTAGTCATTACCCCGCCTAGAGTTTCTATACCCAAAGAGAGCGGAGTAACATCAAGTAAAAGCACATCTTTTACATCACCTTTTATAACCGCACCTTGAATCGCCGCACCAATAGCCACAACTTCATCAGGATTTACAGACTTGTTAAGATCTTTATTAAAGGCTTTTTTCACTTCTTCTTGCACTAAAGGAACACGAGTAGAGCCCCCTACCATAACAATTTCTTTAATCTCATCTTTTTTAAGACCTGCGTCACTTACTACTTCATTGATTTTAGTGATGGTTTCAGCCACTAAAGAATCAATCATACCTTCAAATTTAGCTCTAGTAAGTTTTTTAACCAAATGTTTTGGCCCACTTGCATCTGCTGTGATAAATGGTAAATTAATTTCAGTTTCATTAGCTGAGCTTAATTCTTTTTTAGCATTTTCCGCTGCTTCTTTCAAGCGTTGTAAAGCCATAACATCATTTTTAAGATCTATGCCTGTTTCATCTTTAAATTCATTAGCTAGAAAATCTATAAGTTTATTATCAAAATCATCGCCACCTAAGAAAGCATTACCACCCGTTGCTAAAACTTCTACTACATTATCGCCAGTTTCAAGCACGGTAACGTCAAAAGTTCCCCCACCTAGATCATAAACCACGATTTTTTCACTATCTTTTTTATCAAGTCCATAAGCTAGAGCTGCTGAAGTAGGCTCGTTGATAATTCTTAATACATTAAGTCCTGCTATTGTTCCTGCTTCTTTTGTCGCTTTTCTTTGCGCATCGTTAAAATATGCAGGCACAGTAATAACCGCATCTACAACACTCTCGCCTAAGAAAGCTTCAGCATCTTCTTTTAGTTTCATTAAAACTTTTGCTGAAATTTCTTGCGGAGTATAAATTTTACCTGCGATCTCAATCGCACAAGCACCATTTCTTTCAGTGATATGATAAGGAAGTCTTGTTTTAGCTTCTTTGGCCGCGTCTTCATTGATCATCAAACCCATAATTCTTTTAATAGAATAAATAGTTTTTTCAGGGTTAGTCACCGCTTGGCGTTTTGCACTATCTCCTACTAAAACCTCGCCTTTATCTGTAAAAGCTACCACAGAAGGAGTTGTATTTTTACCTTCTTTATTTGGGATTACTTTACTCTCACCACGTTCATACACAGCAACACAAGAATTGGTTGTTCCTAAATCTATACCTATAACTTTACTCATTTTTTATCCTTTTTATTAAAATTTATTTTGCTACACTAACTTTAGTTGGGCGGATTACGCGATCGGCTATTTTATAGCCTTTTTGAAGCACGGTAACCACTTCACCACTTTGATGATTTTCACTATCTACATGAAACATTGCCTCATGTAAATTTGGATCGAACTCTTTTTCTTCTTTAATAAGAGCCACTCCATGCTTTTCAAGTTTTTTAAGAAACAAATCTAAAGTGTTTTGCACTCCTTCTTTGATTTTTAAGCTAATTTCATCATGGCATTCGACATTGATAGCTGCTTCTAAAGCATCTAAAACATCAAGCAAATCCTTTGCAAAGCTTTCATTTGCATAAGCCATAGCACTTAGCTTTTCTTTTTCCATTCTTTTTTTAATATTTTCAAATTCAGCGTTTGCACGCATAAATTTGTCTTTTAATTCATCATAGTCTTTTTGCAATTTGTTTTGCTCAACATCTTCGATATTTTGCAAATTCTCATCTTGCAAATGTTCAGAATTTTCTGCGTTTTCGTTTTCAAATTCTTGCTTTTGCTCGCTCACGCCGCCTCCTTTATGTATTGTAATATTTTTTTATAATCCGTATAAACACTACCTGCTAAGATAATATTTACATCTTCGCCCAAAAACTGCGCATCCACCTTAAGCCCCATAAAACCTTCTTTAAATAAAGGTTCAAATTCAAGACTTTCTTTAAAATAACGATGAACTCCGCAATCTAAGAGCTTAACAAATTCATCATTTTGATAAATTTGATAAGCTCTTTCTTCATTACTTCTATAGCAAATCAAATTTTGTCTTAAGCTAGCTATTTTTTCTACAAGATCCATAAAATGAACTCTCAAAGCTATTTTTTCTATACTAAAAAGATCTAATCCTATAAGACTTTGTAAAAAATTCCATGCTTCTTTTTCATATTTTAAAACGAGCTCTTCTTCTTTAAAATCAAGCACTATAAACTTAGCATTTAAATCAAGCACTTCTTTAAGTACTAAGCTTCTACCACCATAAACAAGACAATAAATTTCAAATTCTTTGCTCAATTCTTTTAAAAAATTCTCACTTTTGATATTGATATCTTGATCTTGTTCTTTTTTCCAAAAACTTTGCCAGTAATTTTGCATTGTCAAAATAGTAGGAATTCTACCACTACTTATATGAAGCTGAGTGATCAAACCCTCGTCGCTAAGCCTTTTAAGATAAACGCGTATAGTTGAAGCAGGGATGCAAAGATTTAAATTCAATTCATTTGAACCAATAGGAGCATTATCTAAAAGATAAGTTTGGATGATGGAATCTAAAATCAAATCCTTTTTATCTCGGCTTTTCATAGCTCTTTCCTTAAATTTTTAGCACTCTATTTTTTGATTGCTAGAAGTATTATACAACATTGAGTGTTATTTTGTCAAGTATAAATATAAAAAATATACTTAATTTTATTTAGTCTATATGACTAAACTTTTATTAGTTATTTTTTATAAAAATACAATATATCAAAATAAAAAATAACAATACACTTTACAAGATAATTATAAAAACTAAGCCCAAATTTTAATTAAATCAGCTATTTTTCCATAACTTGTAGAATTTGTATCAAAATAAGTTTGCTTCATTTCGTTGACAATTTCACTAAGATTGTTATAATTAAGTTTAGTTGCATCTTCAGGTTTTAAACCTAGCATTTTTGCACTTCTTTGTTTGAATAAATCAACAAAACCTTCATAGAAAATTTTAAATTTATCCAGATTAAAAACAAGTTTTTTATTACCAGTTTCTTTATCTTCAACTTCATCAAAAATTTTATCAGATAATTGCATTTTAAGTAGAGATTTTTCATCTTCACTTAAATCATCATATTTTACACCTTTACCTAATTTATCCAAGATATCTTTAATTTCTATTGTATTAGTTTGATTAAATTTAGTTAAAGTTAACATACCTACACTTTCAGTCCATCCAGAATTTGGAGCTTTGGTTTTTACTGCTTGCATGCCAGTTTCGCTAAAACTAAGCTTCCCATTAAAATCTCCATCTTTTCTTATCATTTTATCAAGCTCTAAACCTATAGTTCTACCAGCATAATCTGTATCCTTGGTATCATCTGGGCGCATTTCTCTAAAATCTTTTTCAAAACCAAATAGAGTATCCACGCTACCATTTAATTGTGTATAAGATTGCACAAAAAGTCCTAAATTTGTTTCCTGTGCTACAAAACCACTTTTCGTATCTTCAAGTTCATAATCTTCTAAATATCCATCATTATTTCTATCACTAGCCACATAAGCTCTAGTATATGCTATATCAGCATACCATCCAGACACGAAATTTTCAGCTTTTCCACTTAATATATATGATCCATCAAGTCTTTTAGTCATATCTTCTTTGTCAAATTCAATCCCCATTTTATTAATAGCTGTTGAACTTAAAGCACTACGAACGAGTTTATTTGTAATAGGATCTCTAAAATATATAGTAGTCATACCTCTTTCAGCTTTTTTTACTTTATCACTTACCTTTTGATTGAAAACTTTTTCATCTTCTAATCTTTGAAGCATAGTTTGAGCTACATCTGTTTTTTGCTCTTGAAATGAAGAGGAATTTTCGTCTTTTTCATTAAGAATATTTGGTTTTAAATTCAACTTAAAAGATTTGTATACACTAGCTTGCTGAGAAGATTTAGATATGGGTTGAAAATGATTAAGAAATTTTATAAAATCCATTTTGATGCCTTCAAATTTTCGACATCTTTTCAAAAATATTGCTAATATATTTTATTTAATTTTAACTTATAAAATTTTAAATTTTATCCTCTATTATTTTCCAAACCCCTAAAAACACCCTATTCTCTTAAAAACCTTAACCAGCAACAAACTCTTTTTTAAACACGATTCTAAGCACCATCTAAAACAACAATAAAAATAAACATAGGATTTATATATAAAGTAAGCAATGAAGACATTTAACAAGTCCGCAATGAGCTACTTTCCCCCTGCCAGTAAGGCGTAGTATCA